>JBLIFI010000018.1:0-21640 GCA_047633715.1 Flammeovirgaceae bacterium | reverse complement strand
TACTATATCTGCCTATAAGCTCATCATTGTTCATTTCCTCAATACTAAGGTATTTAGGAGAATTATAACTCATAGTAACAAAGCCTATATCTTTATTTGTGACCATATTCTAATATTGTCTAATATCTGAACCCACTTTGATAAAAAATTTGATTTCAGGATGTGCATTCTTCACAGAATTAATCTTATTCATTGTGTGAGTATGATTCAAAATATCATTATGAGAGCCTGACAACAGCTCTACTTCGAATCTTCTATCTGCAACATCAGGCGCTTTCTTTATTTGATTGATGTTCTCAATCTTAAGTGCTTTTTGAATGCCTCCTACAGAATTCGCTTTTTTAAGTTGATAGCCAATTGTGATATTACCACTCGCATCTTTTACACCGAAATCAACGTCATAGAAAGTTCCATCAGGATTTTTCCCTCCCTTCTCAAAGAACTTATTTCCTTTCGGCTCATTTGTAAATCTGTCGAATTTATCCATTGCCTGCTTTACGGGAATCACTGGATTGTTCAAAGATGGATTTGCATCATTTGACTTCTTGACTTGCTTCACTAAATCTTTATATCCTTCTACTCCTTCATAAGCGCCATCTTTTATTTTCTCTGCAACATGCTTGCCGTTATCTCCTGTTTGAGCCAATCCTTCATTGATTTTTTTTATAAATTTATTCGCCTCAGAAGGATTCGGGTCTAGCTTCAGGTCGTCCAGTTTCTTGGTCGCCCCTACATGAAGCGGACTTTTCCTGATGGCATCGTCCACGCCAAGCTCATCCAACTTTTTCCAGCTATCTACCAAGGTAGGATTCTCATTCATCGCATCCAACAATTTCTTGTTGTCTGGCGAATCCAAATCATCTACCAAACGTTTCATTCGGTTTCCGAATTCAGCGCCCAAGTCATCCATTTTATTGGCTCCCTGCTTTAGCATCAAATCTGCCAGTTTATCTCTCAAACCAGGTTTTGCCTTCCTCGTCATAAAGTTACCAATTTTCTCGGCAATTTTATTCATTGCTTCCAGTGCCTCCTTGGCATTCTTGAGTGTCTTCGTGCCGGGTTTAGTCAATAGCTTACGCCATTCGTAGAAAATCAGGAGTAGCTCTACTATGTCATTACCTGCCTGGTATTCCGCATCAACACCTCCTTTATCATAGTTGTCACTCTTCTTCTTTATCCCTTTCTTCACTATTTCTATCCCTTTGTCCACAACTGCCTCGGGAATACCATCTTCGTTTTCGTCCACCCATTTCTCCAGCTTATTCCACTGTTCGCCCAATGCCTTCCTTACTTCTGGGTCAATTACCACCTTTACAGCAAATATGATGAATTCGCCCAAACCTGTCACTTCCTTCGCCACACGGTTGGTGGCTCCCGCTCCCAACGGGATGATATGGATAGGTTTATCATTGTACTCAGGCTTAATCTTTATATTTCTAGGATTTTGCTCTCTAATTTTGACGTTCTAGCGTGATTGGAACACGAATTTCTACGAAATACACGGACTTCGCACACGGATTGATACGGAAAACATAAAGAACATTTTTTTTCGTATTGAAAATCTAAAGCGGGAACTGCTGTAGTCTGGCAGGTCGTTTCCAATTCCATTGTAGGGCTCTGCCAGCTTCTCGCTTAACCCTTTTTTCCAACCTTACAACCCCGCCAAACTCTCCTCCAATACTTTAATCTTGCTCTCTGCATCGGCTTGTTTTTGGCGTTCTTTTTCCAAAACCTGCTCAGGTGCATTCGCCACAAATTTCTCATTAGAGAGTTTTTTGGAAACTCCAATTAGGAAGCCTTTCATGCGTTTGAGTTCCTTTTCCATTTCGGCTTTTTCCTTCTCGGTGTCAATCTCGCCAGCAATTGGGAGGAAGCATTCGTGAGATTGTTGCACGAAACTTACTGAGCCTTCGGGTTTCCCTTGCGTGTAAATGATTGCCGAAATGTTCGCCAACTTCTGAATCATTGCCTTATAAGGCGCAAAAAGAGCTTGATTGTCTGTTTTGATAGAAAGCTCCAAAGCAGTTTTCGGACTAATTTGCTTGGCTTGTCGGGTATTTCTGATTTGGGAAATGATATCGAACATCGTTTCCGTGTTCTCTAACAACGCCTTATCAAAACCTCCTCCTTTCGGATACTCAGCCACGCAAATAGATTCTCCATCTGCTCGCTCGCCCATCATTTGCCATAACTCTTCAGTAATGAATGGCATCAACGGATGAAGCAAACGCATCAATTTCTCGAAAATGACAATCGTAGCATCCAAAGTTGCACGGTCAATTGGTTGCCCATAAACAGGTTTTACCATTTCCAAATACCAAGAACAGAAGTCATTCCAAATCAGCTTGTAAATGGACATGAGCGAATCTGACAAACGATATTTCTCGTAATTGTCTTCAATCTCAGCAAAGGCCTGATTGAATCTCGAATCGAACCAATCAATGGCAATTTGATTCGCAGAACCATCCAAACTCTCATCAATTTCCCAACCATTTACCAATCGGTAAGCATTCCAAATTTTATTACTGAACCCGCTTCCCTGTTCGCATAATTTCTCATCGAACAACAAATCGTTTCCTGCTGGAGACGAGAATAGCATTCCTGTTCGGATTCCATCTGCGCCATGTTTTTTAATCAATTCCAAAGCATCAGGCGAGTTGCCTAATTGCTTAGACATTTTTCTGCGCTGTTTATCTCGAACAATTCCCGTCAAATACACATCGGAGAAAGGTTTCTCGCCCATGTATTCGTAGCCGTACATCACCATTCTGGCAACCCAGAAAAATAAGATTTCAGGCGCAGTCACCAACACATTGGTCGGATAATAATATTCGATATCAGGATTCCCAGGGTTCGATAAACCATCGAACACGGAGATTGGCCATAAGCCAGAAGAAAACCAAGTATCTAAAACATCCTCATCTTGTTGGAGTTGGTCAATTGTGATACTTGCGTCAATTTTCTGCGCTCTTTCCAAGGCTTGGTCAACCGTTTCGCCAGATACAAACTCGCCATTTGGCAAATACCAAATCGGGATTCTATGTCCCCACCAAAGTTGTCGGGAAATACACCAATCCCGCACATTCTCCATCCAATGCTTATAGGTATTCTTAAATTTCTCAGGGAAGAACTTGATGGTATCATTCATCACATTGTCCAAAGCAGGTTTGGTCAACTCCTCCATTTTCACATACCATTGCATGGAAAGGCGAGGTTCAACCACCGCATTTGTCCGCTCCGAAAAACCCACGCTATGATTCAATTGCTCGGTTTTTACCAGCAATCCCAATTCATCCAATTTCTTGGCAGTCATTTTACGGGCTTTCGCTCGGTCTTCTCCCACAAAAAACTGTGCTTTTTCGTTCAGTTTTCCATCGGCAGTCAGCAAATCAATTACAGGCAAATTATGTCTTTTGCCAATTTCGTAATCGTTCACATCGTGGGCTGGAGTTACTTTCAGGCAACCTGTTCCGAACTCCACATCTACATAATCATCGGCAATAATCGGAATTGGGCGATTTACCAAAGGCACAATCGCTTTCTTCCCAACCAAATGCTTGAATCGCTCATCGTCAGGATTCACACAAATTGCCGTATCTGCCATAATGGTTTCTGGGCGAGTCGTGGCGATGGTTAGATATTCCTTTCCAGAAACTGTAGCTTCTATCAGGAAAATAGATTTATCATCACGAGAAGTTTTTTTCGTTTTAAATTCCTTATCTCCAAAAAAGAGCTTTTCAATTTTATTCTGGATTAGAAGGTCAATGAACTTAAAAGTTGCGCAACCCTCCCAACAAGAACTAGAACTAGTTCCAACCGACAACTCCCCAATATTTATTCTTTCTCCTATTTCATTTTCGATTTCTAAATCAAGAAGATGAAATTCTTGTCCATCGAATGAAACTCTAATATCTTTATTAAGCGTCTCATTAAAATTTCGATTAGTGAACTCACCCTCTGATTTTTGAAATTTGAAGATGTAGTCACTCAATGCTCTTTCAAACTCACTTCCTTCAATCGCATACTTCACATAATATAAATGTGCGGTTACATCTTTGTGAATTACCTCATCATCTGACAAAGCTGTTTTTCCTTCTGGATCCCAATTGCCCATGCGGTAATCTCGGTAGATATAGCCCTTGTCGTACAAATCGACAAAAATCTTGTTCACCGCCTTGTTCATTTCAGGCTCCATCGTGAAGCGAGTTCTGTCCCAATCGCAACTCGCTCCCAACTTTTTGAGTTGCTCCAAAATGATTCCGCCATATTTCTCCTTCCAATCCCAAGCATGCTCTAGGAATTTCTCTCTGCCAATCTCCTCCTTATCAATTCCCTGCTCTTTGAGCATATTAACCACTTTTGCCTCGGTGGCAATTGATGCGTGATCCGTTCCAGGAACCCAGCAAGCTTCTTTTCCCTGCATTCTCGCTCTCCGAATCAGCACATCCTGAATCGTATTATTAAGCATGTGTCCCATGTGCAAAATCCCCGTTACGTTTGGTGGGGGAATTACAATGGTATAAGGCTCTTTTTCTGGATTAGGTTTGGAAGCAAACAGCTTGTTTTCTAGCCAATAGCTATACCATTTGTCTTCTACCGTTGCGGGATTATATGTTTTGTCTAGTTCTTTCATTTCTATCTTATGAAGCGAGACTTGCTAAGTCTTTAAGACTTAGCAAGTCTAAATTAAATCTCAATCCACAAAGTTAAGGAGTTTGTGGGAAAAGGGGAATTTTTTGTTTTGGTAGAACTAACATTAATCAAATGATGATATTTACCAGTCAAAACTTTTCGCCTCTCTTCCCGTTTTGTTTTGTTATTTAGCTTTGGTAGTTGAATTCACGTAGCTGTATGTAAATAGAACGCTAGTTAACAAAATGTGAATCAAGGCAAGAAGTCAATAAGAATATCAATAAAGTTATTATTTTTGACAACAATAATAATTCAATTCCGTTTATGATTATATAAACCGAATCAAATATCCTAACTTTATGTCAAATTACAAACTGAACTAACCATGAAGACTACATCAAAAAAATCCATTCTAGCTTGTCTGGCTTTCTTATTACTCTCTTTCGGAGCGACTGCGCAAGATTCTACCTACATCAAAACAAACCTTTCCGCTCCTTCTGGGGAGACTACCAAAATCAATGTAGGTGGAAACGACTATTGGAGTTTAGGTCTCCACGCACTTTTTTCAAAACCTTTGAATGAGCTAGATGAAAATTGCTACCGAAATGGAGTGGCTTTCGATTTGGAAATTCTTTCACCTTCCTTATTGAATAAGACAAGCCCTTTACAACTGAAAGTAGGTGGGCATTTAGATTATTTAGGTTCTGGGAGAGAGAAGAATGAGGCTTATGCTGTATTCGATGGAGAGAGTACTGGTGATTTGGACTATCCGATTGATATTACTACTCGAAACAATTCTTTTGGATTCCATGGCATGTTAAGGCTAAAGCTTAATAACAGTTGGAAAATTCAACCTTATTTAGACGGAATTGTAGGAGGGAGAGCTTTATTCACCACGGAAACCTCTACACTTCAAAACCCTGAACCAGATACGGAGCCAAGTAATACTAAAAACCTCCATAGAAATATCACTTTTATATTTGGCGGTTCTGTAGGCGCTTTAGTTAAGTTAAGTAGAATGACATATTTGGATTTTCGAGTAACCTATTCTCATGGTTCAAGAGCTGATTTCGTGAATTTAGACAAAATAACCTACGATCCTGTTGATAGAGTTTTGGATTATAGAGGAGATGTCACTGTATTCGATTCAAAAACTGAAATGTTATTCTTCAGTGCAGGTGTGAAATTCGATTTAGATTTTTCAGGCTTCTCATCTATTAGTAGCGGAAATAACAGTAATAGTGGCGGAAGTGTCTTCTACGGAGGAACGAGAACTGGCAGAACAACAAGAAACCGTAACTCTAGTAGTTGTGAGCCGAGAAGAACTACTAGAACAAAAAAAGCTTGGGGTTCAGGCTCAAAAACAGGTTCAAAGCCGAAACCAAAACCTAAGCCAAAACCGATTGATTACTAAGTCTTAGAATACAAAAAAAGGGTCTGGATAATCAATATCCAGACCCTTTTTCAATTATATCGTTTGGTCGGAGTTACTGAATTTTGATTTCCAAAATATCTCCTTCTGAGAAGATTGGCTGCACTATTAATTCCAATGGTTTTTCGGCATAAAGCTGAGGCGGAACACTAATATCTGCCAAAAAGAGTCTGCCAATATTCGGGCGGGCAGTTACATCGAAAAGTCCTTGTTTGGGCAAAGCCAGAGTCATGGTTGCGGCTGCTTTAATGGCGGGTTCGTAAATTTCTCCGTTCCCTACATCTACTCCAGAAGGAACATCTAAGGAAAGAATTGGCGCATTTTGGCTGTTTGCCCAATCAATCAATTTGGCAGCTCCTGCTTTTGGGTTTCCTCGCAAACTGTAGCCAATCAAGCCATCTATTACTAAATCAAAATTTATTTTTGGCATTTTCAGCGTGTTGGCTTCCTTCACTTCAATACCCATTTTTTTTAGAATGCGGAGTTGGTGGAGCGGAAGATCGCTGAGAAAGTCTGCTGGGCAAGAAATGGCTACTTGAACTTTTGCCCCATAATTTGCCAAATGTCTGGCGCAAACTAATGCGCCACCACCGTTTCCACCCGAACCTGCCAAAACCATTACATTTTTGAACTTGGCTGAATTTTCTAAAAAAAGCTCACGGGATAATCTTGCCAAGCTTTTTCCTGCATTTTCCATCATCTGAATAGAGCGAATTCCATATTTCGACTCCATCAGCCGATCGACTTCTTTCATCTGCTCGGCATTTACAGATATAAGCTCGGTTTTTCTGGCAATTGGGAATGGCATAAACAGATTTACGATTTTAGATTTATACTCAGTATAAAATGAAGAGGTGTTTTCCGAATCTGTAATGTAAAATAAGTAAGGCTACTTTACTAAAAAAAGCAGAAATTAAAGATGTCTTTTCAATTGAAAACCTCCATATCTACACAGCTACGCATTCGGGCTTTCTCACACTCTAAATCCAATAACTAAAACATCGTCTGTTTGTTGGAGGTCTCCTTTCCAGCTGGCAAAGCTTTTGGCAAGAATCTTCTTTTGGTCTCTCATTGGTTTCTGGTGGATTTTGAGCAAAAGATCCCTGAATCTCTTTGTCAAAAACTTCCTGTTTTCCTCTCCACCAAACTGATCTTGAAATCCATCAGAGAAAAGATAGAATGTGGTGGGTTCATCTACCGTAATAGTGTGCTTGGTAAATGGCTTAGGTTTTCTGTCTCCTATAATACTGCCTATTGGTTGCCTATCGGCTTTAATCCGAAATAATTTGTTGTTTTTAATATATACTAGAGGGTTTTTTGCACCAGCGTATTCAACGGTTCTGTTTTCTTTGTCTATGACACAAAGTGCTATATCCATTCCATCTTTATTTTGTGAAGTTTCTTGTTTCAACAAAAGTTTGATGCCACTATGAAGCCGATTAAGCAATTCGTTTGCCTCATATATATTTTCGACATTCACAATTTCTGTCAATTGTTCCAATCCAATCATGCTCATGAGCGCACCAGGAACTCCATGACCTGTACAGTCTGCTGCTACTAAAATTTGTTTGTTCGCTCCTGTCTCTGTTTTCACTTCCTCATACCAGAAAAAGTCTCCACTTACCACGTCTTTCGCTTGCAAAAGGATAAATGCATCGGAAAATTTATTAACGATATCTAGTGGATTGGGCATCAATAACCTCTGAATTCGCCTTGCATAGTTCAGGCTACTGATAATATTTTTACTTTTTTTAGCCAACTCGGTAGTCATTGCCTTTTTCAATTCCTCTTTTGCTTTCCATTCCCTCAAAATTGATTCCTCCAACCCTTTCTTCATTTCCTCCAACTTCTCATTGGTTACGGTCAGCTCTTCCATGGTTTGTCGAATTTCCTCTTCTCCCATTAGAAGCTGTTGGTTGGAGTATTCTAAGTCTTTTGTTTGTGCCTCCAATTCAGACTGTTTTGCCTCCAAACTGTCATTTTGAGAATCTAATACATTATTACTTGCCAAAAGCTTTTGGCCAACCTTTCGTTGGTTGCTAATGAACATAACCGCCAAGGCAAAAATCATAGAACTTACTACACTAATATTAATTCCCAAAAGCACCCTTTGCACAGATACATCGCTTACTTTTGCTGATGAGTTGAGGTAGAAATAGTCGTCTAAGTAGATGGTGACAATGGTAAGTGCCAGAAAATAAATTAGCCACAAAACGACATGGCTTGCCTTGTGAAAAGTAATTGAAGCTGTGAGTGCCAAAACAGCCCAAAGCATTACTGTTCCTGAGGAGGAAAACCCACCCAAAAGCCATTGGAACAGAAATGGCAATGAGATACTTTGGAGAACTTGAACAAAGCGAGTGAATTTGAATGCTTTGAACTGATACCAAATCAAAAGGTTGATTAAGCTGACTACAACATATCCGTAGGGAATTACAGAGGCAATATGGAAGCCGAAGAAAGAGCAGATGATTCCCCAAATGATTCCCCCAACACTCATCATAATGGTGAATGCTAAAAGGTGAACTACAAACTCTTCGCTTGCAGTCTCGAAATACTTTTTGGGAATTAATTTAGTCATCTATTTTGTCAAATGCCCGCTTGAGCCATCGTACTTTTTTAAGGTAGCATATTTCTTGCCGATTTTTTATAGGAAGCTATCTCTCCAACATTTGTGTAAAAAACTATGAGACAAAATTGCTGTTTTTTCTAGGATAACGAAGGTAGGTTGGAAATATTGACCTCCATTTTTGGAATGAAATTCCTGTTTTGGATTCTACGTTTAAAAAATATAGTTATTTTCGTTTGATAATCAATAGGTTAGGTAAATCCCAGCTTTTTTTCCTACATGCCCAGTAGTATGGTTATTTGATATACTCAATTGAAATTGAATTGGGATTTTATGACGTGAAAGTTTAGAGTTAGAAGCTTCTCAGACTTATGATTCTATCGTTTTCTGCCTCAACCAACTTCATTTAATTATTTGTAATCACAAAAGTGATTGAGCCAATAGTGAAATTGGGAACTCTGCCTTCGTTTTTCGGAATGAACATCAACTCAGACTCTACATAATTTCGGTAGAATTCTGCGGTGGTAGAAGAAACTGTTCTGCTCGCTATTGTGGCGGAAATTACTAAGCCATCTCTGTCAATTTTAAATTTGATAACCACTTTTCCTGTCTCTGAAGAGCTGTCTTTTTTGGTTGGAGTTTCAGTCCACTTCCAGCCATCTAAATTCAAGGTAGCTCCACCGCCACTTCCTCCGCCCAAAAGTGCATCGGCATCGAGTGAGCCTTTTTCGTCTCCTCGGTCTCCCACGCCTTCTTCTTTTTTGCCTTCATTGTTGGCAATATCTTTATCAGCAGTACCCGTATTGTTGTCAGTTGAGCCTTTTGGTTTTGGCTCTTCTTTTTTTACTTCCTCTTTCTTCACAGCTTCCACTCCTTTGTCGGCACTTTCTGTTACGGGAGTTAGTTCCTCAATCGGATCTTTCACAACCTCTTTTACCACTTCTTTCGGAGTGGGTTTTGGGAGCGGGTCAGGCTTATCTACTACTGGTTCTTTAGTAGGTTTCGGGTTTGGTTTTGCCTTCTCAAAACTATCCGAATCATTCGGCTTGGTTTTGTTTTGGATATTTTTAGAGCCTTCCGTTCCAATCATACCGAAGTTTACCTCAATTCCATATTCGGGAATGGGCGGGTCTGGTGGAGTCCAGGCCATGGTGAATATGAGAAATAATAAAACTAAGGCATGGAAAAGAACTGTAAAAATTGTTCCATTCCGTTTGGCATCTTTCTCTTGTTCCCCTTGTTTATAATCGAAGTCTTTCATTTCAGTTAGTATCTTGTTAGTTCAATTGTTATTCAGTCTTATTTACAAAGATGATGCAGGTTTTACTGCATTTTCACAATCGCACACTCAGTAAGTTGAATAATACTATAAAATTACTGATTGAATTTCACAAATGTATGGTTTTCGCCTTGCAATTCTGCATCAATGATTTTGGAAATGATATTCCAATCTCCTCCCGCCAAGCCTGCACCAATGGCTGGGTAGCCAATTAACTTTCCTAAAAACTGTTCTTTTACCTTCCGAAAAGCCTGACGAATTGCATCATAGTCCGCTTTGTTGCCTTTCCCTCTCCAGTCGAATTGTGTATAGGCATTGGCTATAATCAATTTCCCATTTGGAGTTTGAACTTCTGCCCAACTTATTTTGCCCAATTTGCTTTTATCTCCTTTTAGCGTTTTCAAATCTGCTTGATACGCTTCGGGAAATCTGATTTTGATTTGCTTGGCAATTCCCGCCCCCATTGTGCAGAAACAATTGCAACCGTGAATAATCACCTCGAATTCACCTTGTTCTGCCAATTCTATGAGATTTCCTACGAGTGTTTTCATTGCGAGATAGGTTTCGGTTTAATCTGCTTTTCGTTTGAATTAGGATTCAAGTAATTTTAAGAATTTATTCATAAATCACACCTTCAATCAAAAAAAACTAACACCTAAATCCAACCACCAAAATATCATCTACTTGGTCTTCGGTATTTTGCCATCGTTTTAGTGTACTTCCTAATAAGTAATGTTGCTCCTCCATAGAATCTTTATGGATGCTGAAAAGCAAATTTCGCAATCTTTTGGACATAAACTTACGTTTGCGTCTTCCACCAAATTGGTCTTGATAGCCATCAGAGAAAATGTAGAACTCTGTTGGGTGGTCTTCTAGGGGAATGATGTGTTTAGTAAATTTCCTTTCTTCTGTTTCACCTCGGATTGAGCCACCAATACAACATCTATCGGCATCTACTTGGTGTATTTTGCCATCTCGGATATAAATGAGCGGGTTTTTAGCTCCAGCAAACTCTAATTTCCTTCTTTTTTCATCAATTACGCAAACGGACATATCCATTCCATCTTGGTTGCCAGTCTCATCTTGCTTCAATGCTTTCCTGACTAGCTTGTGGAGGTAATTCAAGATTTGGTCTGGTTCACTAATTCCCATCAGGTTCACAATCTCATCTAGCAAATCTATGCCAATTGTACTCATAAATGCGCCAGGAACGCCATGCCCTGTACAATCTACGGCTGCAATAATTTTCTTTCTGTTGCCCAAAACATCTTGCTTGGTGGCAAACCAATAAAAATCTCCACTTACAATATCTCTTGGTTTAAAGAATACGAAAGACTGTGGCAGCTCTTTCTTAATGTCTTCCAAACTGGGCAACATGGCATTTTGAATCCGCTGCGCGTAGTTGATACTGGCGGTGATTTCTTTATTTGCTTGTGCAATTTCTTCGTTTTTAAGGGTAATTTCTTGGAAGTTTTCGGCATTGTCTAAGGCAATTCCGATATAGACTGCCATGTTTTGCAACAAGTTTAGATGGTATTCTTGGTATGCTTTCTTTTTGACATTCTGTACAGTTATTATTCCTATCTTTTCCCCTTTAGAAAACAACGGAAGGTAGATTACAGATTCCACTCCATCGCTTGACAACTGCATTTTGTCATGGCTATTGGTAAAATTGCCATTCTCTTTCTCCAAATCGGAAATGAAAATATCCTCCTCGTTCTTGTAACACCTGGTCGCCAAACGAGTATTGTCATCCAAACTATATTGTACAAATTTCTCTACTTTCTCAAAAACTCTTGAGCTTGGAAACTCAATACAGTTGGTGGCTTCGTTGTAAAACCCAATTCCAAAAATAGAAACCTCCATTAGTTGGGTAATATGATAGTAAGAGCGAGCTACCAAATCTTCTACTTCTAATGATGAAGTTAGTTCTTGACCTATTTCGCTCAGGGTTTTGATGTTAGAGAAAGACTCTGCCAAATGGTCTCTTTGAGCGGCCATCTCCTCTGTTTGCTGGGCAAGTTCAGAGTTTTTCTCGGCAATTTCGTGGTTAGTATCTCTTAACTGTTCTGTTTTTTTGGCAACAATTCTAGCCAGTTTTCTTCTTTCTGCCCTGATTCTACGAGAATTGAGATATACAATCAGATACACCAACAGAAAACTCAATACCACATAACTCAAATAAGCATACCATTCCCGAAACCAAGGTGGGGAAATACGGAACTTGTAGGAGCCGATGGAACTTTCCACTCCATAAATATTTTTTGCTTTTACATAAAAAGTATAATCACCTTCGGGCAAATTGGTGTAGTCAGTTTTTACCTCGGTTTTCCAATGAGACCAGCCTTCCATAGGTTCATAACCAATTAATTGATGCTGGTATTCTGTTTTGTTCTCCAACCCAAAAATAGGTGCGCCATAGTGAAAAGTAAGTGAATTATGCAAATAAGGTAGTTGTAAAAGCGGTGGCGATTCTTGCACTAATCCTTTTATTTTACCGTCAGAATAGGCATAAGAGAATGGATGATTTCCGAAAAAAATGCTTGAATCTTCGTGTGTACTCACCTCCCGAATGAGTGCATTGAATGGAATATCTGCATCGGTATGGTTTCTGGCATCGAACCTGAAAACCCCTTCGGAACTGGCTACCCAAGTGATGTCATTTCTTTCAGCATAAATACAATAGATTTCTGCATCTGCTAACCTCCTTAAAGTGAGCGAGTCGTAAGAAAAGTCGCCATTTGGTTGCGGAAACCTAATCTCAATCCATTCTTTATTTTTTTCTTCCTCGTAGGAATGAATCCATATATTTCCATTAGGAGTAACCTCTGTATGCAATACGCCTATGCTATTTGTGTATTTTTCTCCTAGTCTTGTGTAAGGCTGAAAATTATCTGATTCAGAAATATATTTGACAATTCCCTCTGGGGTGGAGACAATTAAATCTGAATCTATTTCATTCAATTCTACTTGTGCAGCACTCATCAAACCTTGTTCTTCTCCATAAGATTTGACTGAATTAACCTTCCAGTCATCATCTAGTGTAATTTTGGAAACTCCAAAAAAACGGGAACCTGTCCATAAATTATTGTCTTCATCCAAGAGCATATTTCTAATATTATCTAGCTTACTCTTGACGCTAAAAACCGTTTCGAAACTTCCGTTCTTCTTATATTCCAAACATTCTACCCCATTTGTCAGACCTACAAATAATTTATTTAGTGCTTTTTCAGACTGATAAACCGAAAAGGCAGTAGCATCATATTGTTTCAATAGAACTGCCCGAAACCCTCCATTTTCAGTTTTCTTGATTTCATAAACACCTCGTTGCATTGCCAAAACGAGCTTTTTTTGGTTGGAGTTCGGAACATCAAAATTGATGAGATTCCAGCATTGCCCATAGGTATTTTCCACTCTGACAAATTCAGATGTTTTTTGCGGATTATTTTTGAGTGCAAAAGTTCCACTCCCTGTTGCCACAAACAAAACTCCGTTGTGTCGCATAATTGAGTAAGCAGTGCCATTCAGCTCCATTTTGCTATCAAAAACACTAATTGGAGATTTGATTTCCATATTCGAAATCCCATTATCGGTGCAGAGCCATATAGCTTTATGTTTGTCTTGAAAAAGATTGTAGATTTTGTTGCTCGTCAGACCTTCGGCTATAGAAAAACTCTGTAAAACCTCTCCTTTAGAATTTACCAAAAATGCTCCATTATTAAGCGTTCCGAAAACAAACTCACCACTACTTAATCTAATGCCAGAATAGAGTTCTGCTTCGGAAAATTGTTTTTTGATGTTCTGGAAAATTGGTTCGATAGTGGATTTTAGAGACTTTGTAAGTAGGAAAAAGCCATTTTTTCTAGTACCAATCAGAATTTTTCTCGCTCCAAAACCCACCATTACCGACACTCTTTTATCTGACAACACTTCTCCGCCTTCAACCAATTCAAACTCTTCTCCTTTCATTACCATCAAGCCCTTGCCCACCACTCTTACATAAATTTGTTGGTCAATCAGAAAAGAACGGTGGTAAAGTGAACCGCCCAAATCCCAGCTCTTCAACTTCCCATCCCGATAGCGATACATGAAATCACGCCCTTGGTAAAAAACATCTTTCCCTCTTACCAGCACAGTCCAAATTTCTCCAAAATCATTATTTGAAGAGTCTAACAGGCTCATTAAAGAATGGTATTTCATTCTCCCGAGTGAGTCTGGTTTGAGATAACCCATTTCGCCCGTTGCCCCCACGAAAACTTCTCCATTTTCACCAACTGCCAATGAACGAACCGTGCTTTTATTCGGGACTTTGATTACATTCCAGTTTACTCCGTCATATTCAAGAATTCCGTACGTATTGGCAAAATACATGACACCACGTTTGTCTTGAGTAGCTGCCCAGTTTTGCGTGTGGAGTTTGTAAGTAGTTGCTGAGTAGTTTTTAAGGAAAGGAATGCCCATTTCCTCATTATTCTGTGCAGAAATTTCCGAAATGGAAACTCCACACACAAAAAGAGAGAAGATAATTCTAAGCCAAGAAGAGTTAGTCAGAAAATTTGTTGAGTTACTATCCATTCATTTTGTATTGCTAAATCTGCAAGAAACCACTTTCTTCAGAGGCAGCCTTGGTATTGAAATCGAACCTTTCAGAAAAATAGGAAAAATTATGGGTAATGTCTATAACGATGACATTTATTAGGGAATAAAGAAGAATTTGATTTTGAGAGAATGATGGTATGGGCTTTCGGTATTGAAAATGCTATTATCCTACCTAAGAATAAAAACAAGAAACCCGAAGAGATTTCTCTTCGGGTTTCTTGTTTTTATTCTTGTTGCTTTTTACTCCTCTCCAACAGAGCTATTTGCTGTTTCTGTATCTACCGCAGTGGAGTCAGTTGTAATAATTTCTCCTTTCTGGGTAGGTTTTGGATATAATTTAGTTCTAATATTCTCGATTCTTGTTAAAGTCTCATCAGTTGGGTCAGGGTATTTTTTGGCAAGTTGGCGTGGGTCAGCTCCTTCTCCGCCACCGTAAATCCTTTCGCTTTCTAAATTTACACCTTCTATTTCGTAAGGAGCTTTATTCTGGTCTTTCATGCAAGAAGAAGTTCCGAGTAGTATGATACCAAAAATGGCAATGACTAAATAATTTTTCATGTCTATTTCTATTGAGATTGGATAAATTCTGGTGTAAAGTTAAACACACAACTTGTAAATACGAAAAAAAGAAATAGTTAGTGAGGTCGGTTTTGGAAATTGAAAGCAAATAATCAATAATATGTGGGAATGAAATGTTCTAAATCCACCAAAAAACTTTTTTTTTGACTTTCTGACAGGTAAGTTGGTCGAGTAATGTGGCTGTTCACCTTTGCCAAGCTCTACTTTAACGAATCTTTCACTTTGAAAACATACATCGGCAAAGATTAGGCATAGAGTTTGGACTTCTGCTAATGCTTGTTAATCAAAATGAACTATACTACAATGAAGAAATATACAATCATTTTCCTTTTCACCCTCTTTGCTCTAAGCAGTTTTGCCCAAGGGGAAATCAATAAAGCGCTGACTTTTTATGAGGGAAACAGTCGCTCGCTTAAAGAAGAATTCAATTATATTGGAGATGACAGAGCTCGAATTACGGGAATTTATAAAAAGTATTATCCACATGCCGAAATACTGGAAATCCAGGCAACTTATACGGATGGCATGAAAAATGGCCCGTACAAAGAATTCTATGAAAATGGGAAAACACGAGCAGAATATGAATATAAAGAGGATAAGATTATTGGGAAATTTGTAAAGTACTACAACTTCGGGCCTCGAATGGTAGAAGTGAATTACATTGATGGGAAAATGGAGGGAGAAATGATAAAATATGCTCCCAACCAGAAAGTAATGGCGAAAGTCAATTTTAAAAACGGAAAGCGAGAAGGGAAAATGGTGGAATTACACCGAACTGGCGAAGTAAATACAGAATACAACTTCGTGAACGATGTAAGAAGTGGAATTACCAAAAGCTATGATGTTAAAGGGAATCTCATTCAACAAGGTGCTTACAAGGCCGATAAACTAGATGGGAAAATGATTTTGTTTTACCCTAACAAAAAGGCAAAAAATGAAAGTTATTTCAAGGTAGGGAAACTAAATGGAGTCAGCAAGAAGTTTCATGAGTCGGGCAAACTAATTGAAGAGTTCAATTATGTAGATGGAAATGAGCAAGGCGAAGGAAAAACCTACTATGAGAATGGCAATTTGCATACGAAAGGGAATTATGAAAAAGGCATGCTTACAGGAAATCACATTACTTACCATGAAAATGGGAAAGAAAAATTAGTAGTGGAAACCAAGAATGGAGATAAGGAGACAGGACATTTCAAAAGCTACCGAGAAACTGGCGCACTTCTTCAAGAAGGCGAAATGCTGAAAGGAAAAATTCATGGAGCTGCCAAAAGCTTCTATGAAGGCGGTAAATTGGAAAGAGAGATTCCCTACGTAAATGGGACAAAAAAAGGAGTGGAGAAATATTTTTATGAATCTGGTAAAGTGAAAGAGGTCATTACTCACTCCAACTTAGGGAAAGACCAAATTATCAAATCTTATTACGAAAGTGGTGCTTTAGAAGCCGAAAAAGAAATTCGTTTCGAGAAATCAGTAGGGAAGTGGAAACAGTATTATGAGAATAAGCAAGTCAAAACGGCTGGAAACTATGCGAATGGTTTTTTGATAGGAGAGAAAAAATACTTTGGAGAAGATGGTAAGCCTACGAAAATGGAAACCTACAAAAATGGTAAACTCACAGGAGCTACCATTAAATACTTCCCCAATGGAAACCCGAAAGTCTCTACTACTTACGCTGGTGGAAATGTATATGGCCCAGTTACCAACTACCATGAAAACGGAAAAGAAAAAGAAAAAGGCTCGCTATATGGAGAGTTGAAAATTGGTTTCTGGAAATATTATGACGAAACAGGTAAACTACTCAAGACGGATAAATACCAAAGGGGGAAATTGATATCCTCTACACCAGCGAAATAAGTTTGATTCAACATCTTTGTAGCATCAGTTACTGAGATAAAACGCACTCAATCCCTTTGAACCATTCCTCAAATTGTTCAAAGGGATTTTTTTTATTAATTGAAACGAGTTGCCATATCTGGGCTTTAACTAAAAATATCCAAACAAACTTTCGTTTCTCAGGTTTTTCCTACTCCACCTTCAAATGATTAAACAGTCAGTTTTTTTCCACTTTCGGAAGAAACTCATTAACTTGGTTTGAATTATGTAAAAAGTGCTTCAATGCTGAAATTCCTATTTAAAAGACTGTTCTATGGTATCTTGGTTCTCTTCGGGGTAATCTTGATTGTATTCTTTTCATTTCATGTGTTGCCAGGCGACCCAGCCATGATGATTGCAGGTAAGCACACCGATGAACGAACCATGAATGCCATTCGTAAAGATTTGGGGTTAGATTTACCTGTGCATCAGCAATTAGGGTATTATTTGAATGACTTATCTCCACTTTCGGTGCATAAAAACACTCCAGAAAATCAAGAAAAATATGAATACAGCCAGCTCTTTTCCATAGGAACTACTGCTTTTGTAATCAAAAAACCCTATTTGAGACGTTCTTTCCAAACTCGGAAACGGGTAGATGAAACTATTTTGGATAAGCTTGAAGGTACATTTTGGTTATCAATCACTGCCATTACTTTCGCTACAATTTTTGGAATCATCTTTGGAATGATTGCCGCGCTGAACTATAATAAATTTTGGGACCATGCGCTCATTACCACTTCTATTTTAGGGATTTCCGCACCCTCGTTTGTCTCAGCTATCTTAATCTCAATGATTTTTGGATTTTATTTGAGCGAGTATACAGGGCTGAACATGACAGGTTATATGTGGGAACCTGATGTATATAATGGTGGAAGACGATTGGATTTGAAAAACCTGATTCTTCCTGCTTTCACACTCGGAATGAGACCTTTGGCAATTATTACCCAACTCACACGAAGTTCTATGGTGGAAGTAATGAAGCAAGATTATATTCGAACTGGGCGGGCAAAAGGCTTAGGAAACATGAAACTGGTGCTAAAACATGCACTCAAAAATGCGCTAAATCCTGTAGTTACTGCTGTTTCTGGCTGGTTAGCTTCACTCATGGCAGGCGCTTTTTTTGTAGAGTATATTTTCAGCTGGCAAGGATTGGGAACTCGCACCATCAAAGCAGTTGAACATTTAGATTTACCTGTGATTATGGGAGTTACTTTAGTGGTTGCCATGGCATTTATTGTCATCAATATTTTTGTGGATTTACTTTATGCAGTGTTAGATCCCAGAGTTCGATTAGAATAATTCAAGCTTAAACCTCCTGTGTCTGATTTATAGCTTAGTCTGGATTTTACCAACAAAGTGTCTGTTGATTACTTTCAAACTATAAAAGATAGAATCTTCTTCCATTTAGTTTGCTTTCCTACTTCTACTTTAAGACTCTAAACTAGATCCTTAACTAAAATGATAATCGTTGCTTTTTTTGTTTGAATCTTTAAAAAAAACGTTTTAAATAGTTTTTTTAGGTTGCTATAAAGAACATCCATCTGAAGATGGATGCAATTGAATGATAGATTTACTCTTTCAATGAAAGTTTGGAGTCCTGATTCAATTGCCACTAGCTTCAGCTAGTGGAGAACGAGTTGCATATTCCAGAGTCTTAAAGTAGAACTACATTCGTGTCAATTATTCTGACTACTCAAATTAGTAAGATGTTAATCCACCCCGATGAATTTTACATGGCAGAAGCTTTGCGCTTGGCACAAATTGCCTATGAACTGAAGGAGATTCCCGTGGGAGCCGTGGTAGTTTGCGAAGGGAAAATTATTGGCAAAGGCTACAACCAAGTAGAGCAACTCAACGACCCAACTGCTCATGCAGAAATGTTGGCAATTACGAGTGCTTGCAACTATCTGAATGCAAGACATTTGCAAGATTGTACTCTATTTGTAAGCCTTGAGCCGTGTGCGATGTGTGCAGGAGCAATTGCCTGGGCGCAATTAAGCCGAATTGTGTTTGGAGCTTCAGATGAAAAACGAGGTTTTATGCGCCATCAACCTCAGATTTTGCCAACTAAAACTGAGATCTCTTACGGAGTTTTAGCTTCGGAGAGTAGTGAATTGGTAAAATCCTTCTTTCAGGAAATGAGAAAGAAATAAGTTTCAAAATGTGTAATTTTGACCTCTAAAAACACCAATCTTCTAAAAAGTCAATATATGAGTCCGATAGTAATTATACTAATGCTTTTAGGTTGCGGAGTTGCCTATGTTGTTCATCAACAAACTCAGAAAAACATTGCTCTAAAAATTTCTGACCGAGAATTACTTGAGATGGCAAGAGAGAATGGCGGTCAACTTTCCAAAGGTTTTTTGGTGGCAAACACAGAATTGACTGCCGCAGAAGCCACTACGAAAATTAACGAGTTGGTCAATAGCGGAATTCTCCAATACAAACTCGATAGTAGTTTTCGAATTGTCTATCAGCTAGAAAAGTCTTTGAGAAATGGAGATTTACCCAAGAAATTCAAAAAGCCTTCTCCGAAAATTTCCCTGCAAAAAGGGATCAATTCTTTTTCGGATGGAGACATAATTTCCCTTGCTGTGAAGAAGAAAGGCAGACTTTCGGCCGCTTCACTTTGCATGGAAACCAAAATCTCAGTAGATGAAGCCGATAAAAAGCTGAAAGATTTACAGGAAAAAGGTGTTTTTGAAATCCAAGTAAATGAAAATGGGACGATTGTTTATGCGCTAAACGATTTGGATTTGTTGGAAGGATAACTTTCAAGGTCGAATAAAATTACAATGGGAATTTGCTAGCACACATAAAAATTTTCACGATAGCTAGAAGCTATCGGCTACGAATATTTCTGAATCGTACCTCAATACATCTATTTATGAATATCGGTTACGATGCCAAGCGCATATTTCAAAACCACACAGGGCTGGGCAATTACAGTAGATTGTTGGTAAAGAATTTTGCCCAATTCCATCCATCAAATTCCATTCATCTTTTCGCTCCGAAAGTGAAATGGGAAATGTTCAGCGAAGCAGAAAAAGATAAATATCAAGTTCATTTGCCCACCAGCAAACCTTCGTGGTATTGGCGAACCTTCGGCATCGCCAAAGATTTAGCAAACTCCAACCTAGATTTATACCACGGACTGACGCATGAATTGCCAAAAGGAATTCATAAAACCTCAGTTAAAAGCTTGGTGAGCATTCACGATATTATTTTCAAGCTCCACAAAGAGCAGTACAAGTTGATTGACCGAACTATTTATGATTGGAAATTGAAATATGCTTGTGAGGCTTCTGATGGAATTATTGCCATTAGCGAGCATACGAAAAAAGATATTATTGAACATTATGGCGTTTCGGAAAGTAAAATCCATATTGTTTACCAAACCTGCGATGATTCTTTTCGGCAGGAAATCAGCGAGCAAGAAAAGCAGAAAGCACTCAAAAAGTACGGATTGCCCAAAGACTTTATCTTCTATGTCGGTTCAATTATTGAGCGGAAAAACTTGCTCACATTGGTAAAAGCCATGCGTGGAGTTGCCAACAATATTCCTTTGGTTGTGGTAGGAAATGGCAAAGAATACCGACAAAAAGTGGAAGAATATATTAAGCAAAATGGATTAGAAAATAGGATTTTGTTCTTGAACGGAGTTTCCAATGAAGAGCTTCCTGTGCTTTACCAGCAGGCAAAAGTATTTGTTTATCCTTCTCTCTACGAAGGTTTTGGGATTCCGATTATTGAAGCAATTTTCAGTAAAACGCCCGTAATAACCACTCCGTTTTCTTCTCTGCCCGAAGCTGCGGGGAAAGATTCTACCTTTGTTTCAGGAACTGATTCGGAGGAGCTTGCCCAAGCAATTAATAAACTGATTTCAGAAGAAGATGAAACAAAGCGAAAAGTAGAGAAGAGTTTGGAATATGCAAATCGAAACTTCTTGCCAGAAACTACTGCCAATCGGCTTGCGGAGGTTTATGCTAAGTTTACTTCAAAATAGGCTAGTGCTTTTAGTGTTGATGAATAATAGACATGCCAAGTTTGTTTTTAATTAGCTAAATAAGATTCCAAAGGTATTTGAGTGATAATTGAGTAAAGCTTGGCATGTCTTTACGCTTGATTTTATTTCTTGCTTATCAACAATATTGACCTTTTCTATCAGATGAAATACATTCCCCAAATCACGCTTCTGGTTGCTAACTACGATGAAGCAATCAATTTCTACACAGAAAAACTAGGTTTTACTCTCATTGAAGATACTAAACTTACCGAAACAAAGCGTTGGGTACTGATTGCGCCTGAAAAAGACAGCGAGTTTAGATTGTTATTGGCTCAGGCAAAAAATGAGCAAGAGAAATTGGCAATTGGCAACCAAACTGGCGGACGAGTTTTTGGATTTCTATTCACAGATAATTTTGAGCAAGACTTCTCTCGAATGACTAAAAAAGGAGTTGAGTTTGTTCGGGAACCAGTTCAACAAGCTTATGGAACCGTGGCAGTTTTCAAAGACTTGTATGGAAACCTGTGGGATTTGTTAGAGCCAAAAAAGGTTTAACGCAGGTTGTAAACATATCTGAAATAAGATACTTCCCTATTATTTCTAAGTTCCATTTGAATTAGTCTACCTTCCTTATACTTGTAACTTATACCATTTTCTGAATCGCATTTT
>JBLIFI010000017.1:0-22124 GCA_047633715.1 Flammeovirgaceae bacterium | reverse complement strand
GACTTGAAAGGAGGAAGTGTTTCTTTACGAATAGAAGGAAATGGAATGATGGATTTTGAAAATCCAGATGAGATTGATGAAATGCTGAAAGCTGTAGAAATACTAACTGCAGTCTCAGATGATGAAAACAATACAGCTTATCTTTACAGAGGTATGGAAATTGGAATTTATTAATGATAAGAAAACAGATTTCGTCTTTTTTCTAGTCTAATTCATCGAAAAAATAAGCCAATCCAAGATGAATCAATCGGATTGAACGGTTTGCAAAAATCAACTTCTCTAATTCATCGTTAATTTTGTGAGTCGATTCGATGGAATTTCAATGAGCTATCAGCTTTCCGAATCTCGAAACAATTGAACAACTATGACCATGAATTTTAGATATATCAAAAAAAGTTTCCTTCTAGTTTTCGCTATTCTGTGTTTTTCCAACTCGGCTTCCGCACAATATGATTCCCTCACAATGGATTGGTGGAATGAACTTGACTCTAGCTGGCAAGAGCGTTTTAGAAAAAATGCAAACCTTAGGTATCATATAGATCAAACGGAATTGAAAAGGCTTTATGAGATGACCTCAGTCAATTGCGTGGGAATTGATGACTGGGGCGATGAGATTGTGATTAAAACACTTGAGCCACTTCGTTTTTTGGTTAATTTAGAGCAAATAGATTGCTCTTATGCCCAAATTCATGACCTTACTCCTTTGGTAAACCTCATTAAGCTGAGAAAAGTCAATTTAACATCTACAAATGTGAGTAAGCTTGGTCCTTTAGCCAAGTTACGAAACCTGAGAGAATTGCATTTATCGAATACCTTGGTAAAATCGCTCGATACTTTAGCGGCTATTCCGAGACTGGAATATTTGGACTTATCAGACTCTCGCTTTCGTGATTTTGAATCATTAAAGCAATTTAGTGGTTTGAAGGTGCTTGATTTACAAGATACTAGAATCAAGGATTTATCTCCACTCAAACATCTTGTTAAGCTAGAGGAATTGACAATAAATGGAACTAAGTTGTCAGATATTACGCCTTTGACAAATTTAAGAAGGCTGAGAAAAATAGAGATGTTCAAAACTAAGGTTACTAGCCTAGATGCACTTTCAAAAATGGTGCATTTGGAGTATTTGAATGCCAATAATACATCAATTACCAATATTAATGGAATCAAAAATTCAAAAAAACTAGAACTACTCTATATTTCCGATACAGATGTTGCAAGCTTAGAACCGCTCAAATACCATCGTAAATTATATGAAATTACTTTCTCGAATACAAAAGTTTCTTCATTGGATGCGCTAAGCCGATTGCCAAACCTGCATATAATTATTGGCACAAATACACTCATAAAGTCTTTGGATGCCATTATGTATTTACAGAAATTAAATACGCTTTATGTGAGAGATTCCCAAGTGAAGAACGATACAATTCAGGAATTCCAAAAGGCACACCCACATTGCGAGACGGATTTTAATTGGTAAGACATATCAGATTGTACAAAAAGCCCCAACTTTAGTTTTTAAGTTGAGGCTTTTAACTTTTGCTAATTTCTTTCGATTTTTACATAAATCTTAGTTTAAAATCCTATTTTTGGTTTGTGAGTTATCAGTAAAGGGTAGCTATAAATAGGTAATGCTCAAACAATAATAAATCATAGCGCAAGCGTTCGCTGGGAGGCACTCCGCTTGTGCCGAATTATCCATAAAGTAGCATTATCTCTTTCACACTATCCAGCAAACAACTAGTTATTTAAATCAAGAAAATTATGAAACCAAGCGAGAAATTAGATTCCGTAAAACAGGAAATAGAACATTTAGAGCTTCAATTGGCACTTGGAAAAGCGGAGGCAGCCGATAAATTTGAGGAAAAGAAAAAGGCAATGAAAGCGGTTGCGCACCAAGCCAAATTGGATTTAGGGAAAGTGGAAGGCAAAGGCAAAGAATTGGCAGAAAGCCTGAAAGCAGATATGGAGCATTTACAAGTGCAATTGGCATTGGGCAAAATGGAGTCAATGGATAAATACAAAGAATTTGAAGGGAACTCTAAAAGTGTTGTGGAAGGGCTTTCTACCAAAGCGCATGAGTTGATGGAGATTGGCGAGGGAAAATATGAGGAAATGGGCGCATCGTTGAAAGAAAAGGCAACGGAATTCAAAACACAGATGGAGGTTTTTCGTCTCCAACTGGCTTTAGGAGAGGCAGAGGCTAAAGAAGAGTACGAGGAAAAAAAGAAGAAATTTTTACATGAAGCAAAATCATTGACCCAAACTATAAACGAGACTTTGGCAAGTGCTGAAGGCAAAGTTGAGGAAATCGGAGATAAAGTTTATGAGGAGTTCAAAGAATTGAAAAATAAATTTTTTGGATAAAGACTCTTCCTCGCTTTTTAAGTAGTCTAGCCTAAATATATTCCTATTTCAAGTTCTTAATAGTCTCACTTAGAGCGAGATGCAAAAATAGTAAATAGCACAACGTGCTTAAGTATTAAAAATAGCCAAATTGGATTTAAAAATCCAATTTGGCTATTTTTATGAGGTTTGATTTTGTTGTTAAAGTACTGATATTCATTTTATTGTGTTTGTGTTTATTGTCTGATGAGCAGAGAGTGAAGTTTAACTTCTCAACAGTTTCCCGATTAGTTCTATATTTGCCGAATATTGAAGCTCTACACTTTAACAAGCTGTAGAATCAACATTTTCTAACTACTATTCTAATTACATGACTTTTTCCGCTATCATTTGGAACGCTGCTCCAGATATATTCAAAACAGGTGTTTTCGAGGTTTTTGGTTTTGAACTCGGTCCATTAGAAGTTCGTTGGTACGGACTGCTTTTTGCCATGGGTTTTTTAATTGGTCAATATATATTGATTAAAATATTCAAACAAGAGGGTAAACCAGAATCCAACGTAGAAGACTTAACGCTCTACGTAGTTTTGGCAACTGTGATTGGCGCACGTTTGGGGCATTGCCTTTTCTATCAGCCAGATTATTACCTCTCCAACCCCATAGAAATATTGAAAATTTGGGAAGGTGGTTTGGCAAGCCACGGAGCTTCTATCGGAATCTTATTTGCACTTTGGCTGTATTCTCGTAAGCACAAAGACCAGTCTTATATGTGGATTTTGGACAGAATCATAATTGTGGTTGCCCTAGGTAGTGCATTTGTAAGGTTTGGAAATTTCATGAACTCTGAAATTGTAGGAAAGCCTGCAGATACTTTTGCGAGCGTAGTTTTCGCTAGAGATGGTGGGAAATACCTCTCTAATGAAATAGACAAAGCATTCAGTATGAAGATTGTAGATGATATTGAAGCAAGGGGAATTGCTGGAGAAGATACAATTATTGGTGGAGTTGTGCATCAGCCAATGGAATACCGTTTTGAGTTGGCGCAAGCGGCAGATGCCAAAGTGGTAAGAGGAGTTGCCAATAAATATATCGACAATTACTTTGGGCAATCCAGCCGACTGCAAGAGCATGTTTATATCAATCCGAACACGGCACAGCCTTACCAATTGGCTACTGGGAATATTTCAAAGTTTACTGTGAAAGCCTGGGGAAAACCTCGCCATCCTTCGCAGTTGTATGAATCTATCAGTTGTTTCATTCTATTCTTTTTGTTGCTGGCAATCTATTTCCGCTACAAAAAAGAGCTTCCATCGGGCTTGAACTTTGGCATATTCATGGTTTGGGTTTGGGTATTGAGGTTCAGTTATGAATTCTTCAAAGAAAATCAAGTTGCTTTTGAAGACGATTTATCGCTGAATATGGGGCAATGGTTAAGTATTCCGCTCATAATTGCGGGCTTTATAGTGCTTTTTAATGCGTTAAAGAATAAAAAAGCTTTGAAAAAATAACGAAGGTCAAATCTTATGGTAAACGTAAATAGGTAAAGCTAAAGCAATAATAAATCATAGCGCAAGCGTTCGTTGGGCGGCACTTCGCTTGTGCCGAAGTATCCATAAAGTAATATTGGCTCTTTCATACTACCAAATAAATTGAGAGGAATATGATTTCATATTCCTCTCAATTTATTTGGAGACATCCTATTTCTCGCTTGGTGCAAGATGAATCATCTATTACATTTGTGTAGAACCAATGAACGACACAAATGGAAAATAAGAAAACAGTTGCCATGCTCGGCAACGGAAGCTGGTCAACAGCTCTGGTTAAAATTGTTTCCGAAAATAAGGACATCAATATCAATTGGTGGATTCGCTCTCCAGGGGATATTCCTTACTTTGAGAAACACGGCAGAAATCCCCGTTATTTAAGCTCTGCAAAACTTGACATGGAGCGAATCACAATGACTGGCAATTTGAAAGAGGCAGTACGTGAAGCTGATTACGTGTTTGTGGTAATTCCCTCTGCTTTTGTCTGTAAAGTACTTTCCCAATTAGAAAACGATGCCTTACAAGGTAAGAAAGTAGTCGTTTCCATTAAAGGAATGATTCCCGACAAGCATTGCACGGTTTCCGAATATATATGTAATGAATTTGGAGTTTCAGAAGCTGACTCGGCAATTGTAGCTGGACCATGTCATGCTGAAGAAGTGGCGATGGAAAGGCTTTCCTTTCTCACAGTTGCTTCCGAAAATATGGAGTTTGCCAAAGAGTTTGCCGAAGTCATAGATTGCAGATACATCAATACCCATATCTCCCAAGATATGAATGGAGTGGAGTATTGCGCAGTCATGAAAAATATCTTTGCGGTTGCCTGCGGAATTGCCCACGGACTCAACTTTGGAGATAATTTCCAAGCCGTTCTGGTTTCCAATGCGGCTCGTGAAATAAAGCGGTATTTAGATAAGGTCTTTCCACTCGAAAGGCAAATGATTGACACCGCCTATTTGGGAGATATTTTGGTAACGACTTATTCCCAATTCTCCAGAAACCGAACTTTCGGAAATATGGTTGGGCGTGGCTACTCAGTAAAAAGTGCCCAAATGGAAATGGAAATGATTGCAGAAGGCTATTATGCAGTCAAAAGCATTTACGAAAGTAACAAAGAGTTTGGAGTGGAAATGCCAATTACCACCGCAGTTTATAACATTCTCTACGAGAAAATTTCTCCTTTTGTGGAGTTCGCTATTTTGAGTGAGAAGTTGATATAAGTATAAAGTCTTTAGTTTCAAAAAACGTTGGATTCGATAACAGATTAGTTGTAAAATTTAGGGAATGTTAAACAAGTAAGCATTGCTTGTTTCGAACTACCAAGAATTATAATTCATACAAAAAAGTCAAAATTTTAAAGATTTTGACTTTTTTCAAAACACTATGTCAACTTTTGACTTTGTACTAAAGACATAGGACTAAAGACTAAATTATAATGAATCAAGACCTTTTTAGAGCTGGAATGGCTCGTTTGGCAGGAGCTGTCAATATAGTGGCTTCCGATGGGGAGTTTGGAAAGGGTGGAATTACCGCCACCGCAGTTTGCTCTGTTTCCGATACGCCTCCGTGTTTGCTAGTTTGCGTGAATACGGGCAATGGACTGAATTCATTCATTAAAGCAAACCAGCATTTTTCAGTCAATTTATTAGGAACTTCGCATCAGGAATTGGCAAATCGTTTTGCAGGATTCGATAAGGTCGCCATGTCCGAAAGGTTCGAGAAAGGAGATTGGGAAACCTTGACAACTGGCTCTCCAATTCTTACTAACAGTTTGGTGAGTTTCGATTGCCGATTGACTGGATTCCAAGAAATGGGAACTCACACAGTCATGTTTGGCGATGTGCTAAATGTGAAAATCAATGAAGAACAATTGGAACCTTTACTCTACTTCGCAAGAAAATATAATACTGTGAAAGTGTAAATTTGACTTTAATCGAATTAAAAAATAATTTGAGAAATGCAATTGACCATCAACTCCATAGAAGAATTACCCCAATTGGCTGAAAAGGTAATTGAATTTGCTTCAAGCCTAAAAATTTGGGTTTTTAGTGGCGAAATGGGTGCAGGAAAAACAACTTTGATTAAGGAAATTACCAAGCAATTAGGCGTTTCCGACAGAGTCAGTAGCCCAACTTTCTCCATTGTAAACGAATATGAAACCGATCAGGAAACTTCCATTTACCATTTCGATTTCTACCGACTCAAAACACCTTATGAAGCACTTGATATTGGTGTGGAAGAGTATTTCGATTCTGGAAACTTATGCCTGATTGAATGGGCTTCCAAAATTGGAGAATTCCTTCCAGAAGAATACCTGCTGATTTCCATAAATTCTGACTCAAAGGGTAGGAGGGAAGTGGAGCTGAAAAGAGTGTTGGGATAATGGATTTGTAAATGTGAAAATCGGGATGCTGAATCATTGTAGATTCTAAAATAAAAAATGAATATTTATTTGATGTTTTCCATGTTAATCCGTGATGCGAAGTCTGTATATTCCATAGTTTTGGGTAATTAATCCCATAAAAAATATCCTAACACACAAATAGGGTTTGTTTTTATGAAAATAATGCAATTAGTTATGTCTAAGAAATTACCAACTGAGTTTGCTATTAATATGCTTCTAGAGAGACTATTGCTATTGCAGTAATCTGATCTGCCAATGGTAGATAAACTCAATTACTTTAATGATGAATTTCCTTGCCATATTTATCTTATAGGCAGGAAGCCTCGAGTAATCATTGATAAAGGCACTTTCATTATAAATGAGGATTCTATTCAGCTGAAATTTAAAATTCAACATGAAGACTCTTGGGCAGAGTTACCATTAAAGATTACAAATCCCTTCAAGCCTACTGATAGTATCACATTAGAGACTGTTTATCCATATAATAAGTTTAAAATTATAGTAAATGGAGAAGTTTATTTGAGTGCGAAACCAGCTGTATTTCTACAAACATTACCAATAAAAGATAGAGAGTTTTTAGATTTTGAAGTTCTATATGTTGGGCAATCTTATGGAGTTGAAGGCTCGCGAACAGCACCGGATAGACTTGTGAATCATTCTACATTGCAAGGAATTTATTCTGAAGCTATTATGAATAACCCAGATAGTGAAATATGGCTTGCCTTGGCATCATTTATACAAATCAATGTTACCATGTTTGATGGGAGAAGTAGCTTTACAGATGAGGAAATATCTAAAGATGAAGAGAGATATGGTAAAGTGTTTGACAAACTTAACTTTTATGGCATAAATGAACAGCAAAAAATTAATTTTACAGAGGCTGCATTGATTAAGTATTTTGCGCCCCCTTACAATAAAATTTATAAAGAATCTTTTCCTAGCCCTGCACATTCTACATACTCAGAATGTTATGAGTTAGATGTCAATTCTGTCTGTATAGAAATGAATACATTTGATTCTATGAATATTCAATTTTATTCAGAAACTGTAGATAGAACACCATGTCATATGCATAATTTTTTATTACACTCAAAAAATGAGAGAGAAAGTATGTTTGCAATAATATAGAAACTACCCACAACAACAGCTAAATTGCCATGTCCGCCCCATGAGACAGCCACGTCATTTAGCTCAGTGCGTTGGCAACAAACTGAAAAATGAATATAATAAAAAGCGAAATAATAGGAGAATTAAAACAAAACGACCAATTTGAGGATTGGTGGGAAAGTGAAGATATTGAAATTCCCTTTTTTGATAATAAGAAAATGAAAATCACTTTTATGGATTTTGTTCATGAAAGTGATTCTGAATTTATCCGAGAAGCTGACGAAGCTTTAATGAGATTCTTTGAAAAAAAAGAATCTGACAGGTTTTCAATATCGAATCTCGTTCACAAAAACTGTATGGATTTTCTAAATGCTGTTGAATTTGATGAAGCCGACCAACCTCTTTGGAATATAAAAGACAAAAACAAAATCTGGAATCACGTTCAGCCGAATGAAATATTCATTACGAGAAGACCTTATTAAGACAAAAATATTTATGTTGATATAAATTGCGAATGTGATTGGGAACAGGAACATGGATTGCAATTAGTATTCAGACAAGGGAAAAAAATAACGAGAGTGAGTCAAATTGACGGACGCAGATGCTTATGACAAACCTGATAACTATGATAAGTTGTTAAGTCAATTTGACGAAAACGGAAATAACATAAAAATGGAATGGTGGAAATTCTGGAAATAAAGCCAGTTGCCAACATCGTAGAAAAATGGAACTTTAGCCTAAGTCACTCTAAATTGGAAACTGGGTATAGTTAATTCATCAATCTTCTTATAATTAAATAATGAACTTCCAATCAAACTATTCCCTCAAAAACCTCAATACTTTCGGGATTGATGCCAAAGCAAAATCCTTCACAGAAGTCAATTCTGAAGATGAGTTAAAAGCTGTTTTGCAAAATGAAAAAGCCAAGCAAAATAGAATTCTACCTTTGGGAGGCGGAAGCAATATGCTTTTCACGCAAGATTTTGAAGGTTTGGTAATTCAGAACTCAATTCAGGGATTGGAAATTATAGAACAGTCTGAAAAGGAGGCAATTATAGAGGTTGGAGGTGGCGAAAATTGGCATGAGTTTGTACTCAAAACTTTAGAGAATAATTGGGGCGGATTGGAAAATCTTTCCCTAATTCCTGGCACAGTTGGCGCATCGCCCATTCAGAATATTGGCGCTTATGGAGTGGAATTGAAAGATACTTTCGTGAGCCTGAGAGCTATGGAAATTACCACAGGCGAGATTCGAGAGTTTACACACCAAGAATGCAATTTCGGTTATCGGGAAAGCATTTTCAAAACTGACTTGAAAGGGAAATACATCATCACAAAAGTAACTTTCCGACTTACTCACTCCAACCACAATACAAATATTTCCTACGGAGCAATTTCCCAAGTATTGAAAGAGTGGGAAGTGGAAGCTCCAACCGTTCAGGATATTAGCAGAGCTGTCATTTCCATTCGGGAAAGCAAATTACCCAATCCAACCGAAATAGGAAATTGCGGAAGTTTCTTCAAAAACCCAGAAATCCCCGAAGCAGAATTTGAAAAAGTGAAAGCTAATTTCCCAAATATCGTTTCTTATCCAGCAAGTAAATCGGGTTTTATCAAAGTTCCCGCAGGCTGGCTGATTGAACAATGCGGTTGGAAAGGAAAGAAAGTCGGGAACGTAGGGACTTTCCCGAAACAGGCTTTGGTAATCATCAATTTGGGGAATGCCACAGGTGAAGAAGCTAAGAACTTCGCTATGGAAATCCGCAAATCAGTTTGGAATAAATTCGGAATCGAAATCAACCCAGAAGTGAATTTGATTGAGTAAACGAGTACAAAGTCTTTAGTCCGAAGTCTAAAGAGGGATTTTTTACTATCTTTTCTTTTTTTTACTTTGCACTAAAGACTTCGGACTTTGTACTATTTAAACCTTCCTTTCCATCTCAAACTGCTTCAAAACCCAATCGGTAATTTTGTTGAAAAGCCCAGGTGCATAGCCTTTGACTTCAGTAATTTGGAGGTCGCCACGATTCTCGCCAAGCATGAAAAGGTGGTTGGCATTTTCGTAGAGAATTAGCTGATTCTGCGAGTTCGGATTCTTCTCATAAACTCTTTTGATGATTGGGAAATTGTATTTCGGTGGAGCAATTAAATCGTTTTCTCCATATACAATCAGCATCGGAACTTTGGATTTATTGAGATACGGAACTGGGTCAAAATCGTATCTATATTTCCATTGGTTAATGTATTTTTTGTTATCGAAGAAAGTAACATATCGGCCTGAAGCCCAAGTCTTTGTTTTTGCTTCTTCCGAAATTTGTTTGAAAGCATTGCTATCCATTTCGTTTCGGAAATATTTGAACATATTTTTCTGATAACTCAACGCTTCGTTCACTTCTACGGCATCAAATCCATCTGATTCCATCCGTTGCTGACAAGCCACATATTCCTGCGCCTCGGCACTCATGGCAGAACCCGCTAAGCTTGCTATGAATTTCACATCCTTGCTTTTGCTCGCCACAATTGGCATTACAAATCCTGCTTGGTCAAATCCTGTTAAGCCAATTTTGCTGGCATCAATTTTCGGGTTTTTCTTCATTGCTTCAATTATTGCCAACACATCGGAAGCAAAATCTTGGTAGGAAGACGTATAAATATCTCCCGTGGAGTTTCCGCAACCTCTCTTGTCGAAAGTCAGAACTGCCACGCCATTTCTCGGAAGCAAAGTCAAATGATTTGTGTATTGGTTTGCTCGTACTTGGTCTCCAGCCCCCGCCACATTGATTACAAGCGGGAATTTCTCACCTTCTCTCGGAAAGGAAATTGTGCAAGCCAATTCAATTTCACCATTCTGGACTTCAAAATCTTCGTAATCATCCTTTTCTAAATCGGGCATTCTAGTTGCCTTGTAAACCGTTCCTTCATCTTCAAACTCAATTCCAGGAACACCATTGCTGTTTTTTCCAATCAAGGTAAAACTCAAATCACTAGGGTAGGGAGTGAGAAATTTTTTTCCTGCCACAAATTTGCTTGGAGATATTGGGAAGGCGATTCTGTATTTCCCCGTTTTGTAGTCGGAAATTGCCAAACCTGTAACCGTTTGAGAAATAGGGTAGGGGAGAACCTCGATGACGTGTTGGGGGGCAACTTGGTAAAACCCGACCAACTGACTAACATCTTGTAAACCCATCGGGAATACTTTCATCAGGTTGCATTGGTAATCTTTTTTCTCATCGAGAATGAAACTGCCTTTGATAACGCCTTCTTCTAATTTTCCTTGAAATAAGCCAAGCTTCCCATCTTTATCGAGCGGAAACGCAACTTCCCCACTTTTTTGCTCGAAATCAACTACTGTTCTTTGCTCATGTTGCAACTCGTATAGTTGCACTTCCGGGAAACTATCATAGCTGAATTTAACAAATTCGGGATAAGGCTCTACCTCAGCAGTTCCCAGCCAAACACCTTTGATGGCAGAATGGTCTTGCTCAGTTTGGCAACTGAAAAAAGTAAAAAGCAGAAGAAGTGGGATTAAGGTTTTCATTGGAGAAATTAGGGAATTTGAAAATGTGGGAATTGGCAAATGTGTAAATTAAATAGACATGCACAAACTGGCTGAATCTAAAATTCAGCTTTATCAGTTTTGCTTGTCTCACTACTTGATACTCACTACTTTTTAAACCATTCTCTTTCGTTTAATCAGATAAGGCAATAGCACTTGGTCAATATTTTTTCGGCAATCTGCTTCAATGAAATCAATTTTATACTGTCCGCATTTTACTTTCAAATCTTGAAATCGTTTTTTGATTTGGGCTTGGTAATGTTCTTTCACTTGGGCAGGTTGTGCTTTTTCCTCTTGCCCAGTTTCCACATCTACAAAAACAATTGGGCGGTCTGGGAAATCGAAATCCAACTCTGTTTTCTGGTCGAAAACATGGAAGAGCAATACTTCGTGGTTTCTGTGTTTCAGGTGTTGGAGTGCGGAGAAAATCTCATCCTGATTGGCAACATTATCCATCATATCGCTGAAAATAATGACCAAAGAACGCTTGTGAATTCTCTCGGCAACTTCATGAATTACTTGCGCCACAGCAGTTTTCTTCTTCTCAGGCTTCTCTTCAGAAATTCGTTGGAGTTGCAAAAACATATTATGAATGTGCGAACTGGTAGATTTTACAGGAGTCATTAAATCTATTGCTTCCGAGAAAGTGCAAAATCCAACCGCGTCTCTTTGTTTTTGGAGAATATACGCCAAACTCGCTGCTGCCATAATGCTGAAATTGAATTTGCCATAATCTTCCGTAGGGTAGAACATAGAAGATGATTTGTCGAGCAAAATCATGCAACGCAAATTGGTTTCCTCCTCAAAACGCTTGACAAATAACTTGTCTGTTTTGGCAAAAACCTTCCAATCTATAAATCTTGTACTTTCCCCACGGTTATAAAGTCGGTGCTCGGCAAACTCCACCGAAAATCCATGATAAGGCGATTTGTGTAAACCCGTGATAAACCCTTCCACCATTTGTTTTGAAAGGAGTTCGAGGTTTCCGTATTCTTTTATTTTATTTAAATCCATCTGTAAATTTCGGTCGGTTCAATAGGATGAACAAGATACAAAATTTACCGAATTGTATTTTATGTTTAGGGATTTTTTGCTTTTCAGAGCGAAGAGAAATAAGACACGAAATTTACCGAATCCAGCTTTATGATTAGGTTTTTTTGGGATTTGGAGAAAAAAAGCTTCGGACTTCGGGCTAAAGACTTTGGACTCTTTAATTCCCACCAGCTTGTTGCTTGAATTGCTCAGAAAGTGAGACTCCTCTTTCCAAGTCTTTTACCAGTTTTTCATCTAGCGGAGTGTCTTTTATAATATTATAGTTTCGCCAAAAACTTTGGCTGTATGGACCAATTTGAGTTTCCAAGCCTTTATGTTTGTTCATCGTCTCATTTCCACCAGGCTTCCTCACGTCTTCGGTCTGGATTTGGTTGACCAAAAGCTCCAAATACAAATCTATGGTGTTCACAACGGCTTGGGTCGAAACATCTATATATTGATAATGCGCTTCCGATTTGATATATTTCAAATACATTTTGTTATTGTATTCTTGAAACTCAAAATCTCGAACTACACTAGCAAGCACTCTTTTGATATTCTCATCTACCATTTCCTCATCTCCCTCAACAGTTCCAGAATAATGGAATCTGACGATGGCGTAGGTTTCAGAATCTATGTAAATTTCGGTGGTTGGGAATTCGGGAATTGAGATTACATAAAGCAATTTGTCATTGTAATACACATCATCTTCTCTGGCGAACTTAGTATTGTTCATCAAGTCGAAAGCACCATATTGGTATCGGAAAAAATTGCTTCCCAACAGCTCTTTTAGTGAGTTTTCCTTGCTTATTTTCTGCAACCATTCTTTGTTTCCCGTATAATCAAAACTCCTGCGGATTTGGTCAATTGCCACTCGCTCCAACAGCCGTCTTCTTCTTTTTGGCGCATTGGTATAATCCGAATCATAAATCCGAACGGCAGCTTCAACCAGCGAAACATATTGATTATTCTCTTTTTTGCTGTCTCTAAAATAGCCATAAAGTATGAATGGCTCGGTAGGATAGTTCGATTTTGCGAGCCTGATTGCCTTTTCCAAAACCTGATTTGCATTGAGCGGAATGGGCTTGATAACCACGGCATCCAACTCGGTTACTCTTACATCCAAAAGCGCAGTAAAATTGTTGGGGTTGGAGATTGCCGCAATCGGAATTTGATAGTTGTAATAGCCCAACATATAGACCTCAATAGTGTCATTGTAATACTCGCCAGGAATATGGAAATCGAATTCCCCCAACGTATTTGTTACAGTCCCGATGCGCTTATTTTTGAGCCGAAGCATGGCTTGAGGCAAGGTTTCTTTAGATTCACTATCAATCACTTTACCTGAAATGGTAAAGAAAGTGGTGCTATCCATTTGAGCAGAAGCTTGGAAGCAACAACCCAAAGTTAGGAAAACAGATATGTATTTGAATAGTCGAATCAGCTTGTTTGGTAGATGAGTGAAATAGTGAAAGAATAACTTTCCCAAACTTGGAAACTAAAAGGAACTCAGATGTGATAATCTGGGAAATTAGTTCTTTAAAACTATCAAAGTGTTCTTTATAATCTTTTACTAAGGAACGGAAATTAAATAAAGTGCTACTTTTTATCTCGTTTCTTTTTGACCTATTCTTCGTTAAAAAAATATGCCATAGCGATGCTATGCCCTGATTTTTTTGCCTAGACTAGCTCCAAAAATAAACCTCAATAAAATAGTAGTTTATTTATTCCCCGTTCCTAAGCAATATTTTACCAGTTTGATGAAAAAAAATGAATAACCATTCTTTTTGAAACCATTCACGCAAATATTCCATTACTTTACAAAATCAAATTTACAACGAATTTCATGGAAAAATATTATTTCATTTTTGTAAGCATCTTATTTGTATTTCTGCAAGCATGTGTGCCTCCTCCAAAAACCGAATTAGAAAATCGAGATAGCCCTTTTTTCGATTTAAAGGCATTTGTAAAGGAGCAATCTGAGCTGTTGGAGAGTCAGAACAAGAAGGTGCATAAAACCTTGACTATACATGGGGAAACAGAACAAACCACGCTGGAAAAGATGGATTGGAATAAGGAACTCATATTGATAGTCGAGTCAGACATCAATAAAGCTGTTCTGTATGATGTATATCAAGTAGATTCTACAGAATCGAAAATCAGTTATACCACAAAAGACAAGATGCAAAAAGTGAAGGAAATTACGATTTCCAAAAGTGGAGAGGAAATCTCTCAAATTGAGGTAAAGTTTGAAGAGCAGAATCTGATTTACCATTCTGCCAGACAAATGACACTTGCCTTGAAAGAAGGCTTGATAAATGAATTTACCATTATTGGCTACCAAAAAGTGGTTACCGATGATACACTACAATATAAGTTGGTAGATAAAGTGATTGAGTAAATAATTGCGAGTTAGTGATTTTGTGAACTAGCGAATTGAAAAAAAAGTGAAATAGGTTAAAAAAAAAGAAAAAGGTTGGAAATTAATTCCAACCTTTTTCTTTTTTGGTATTGGTAAATAAATAATGCCAAAACAACAATGAACTATAGCGCAAGCGTCCGCTTGTGCCGAACTTTTCATAAAGCAATATTATTTTCCCTAACCCTTTCTGTTTTTTAAACTATTTAAACAAAATTTAGAACTTTCTGTTCGACCAGTTTTCGCCTCTAATCACACGAGAAATCTGCATTTCACTCACGCCATACTGCTTGGCAATTTGCTTCATAGTAGAATTTCCACGGGAATATCTTCTTCTGATTGCTTCCGCTTTTTCTGGAGAAAGTTTGTTTTTTCGGTTAGTGATTTTCAAGAAATTCAATCTGCTATCTCTATCCTCGTTGTTCCAAGCGTGCAAACCAGCTTCTTGTGGTGTTGCCCATTCCAAGTTGTCAGATTTGTTATTTTGCTTGTCGTAATCCTTATGAATTACAGATATTTTTCTTTCACTATCGTCATTTTCTACAAAGTAGAAAGCAACCAACTTGTGAACAGGGATTTTTTTGCGAGTAGGACGCCCTTTTTCAGGCTCCCAACCTGTAACAATATCTAGGAAACGATGACCTTGTTTGCTGAGTGTTCCCTTGATTACTCTACCGTCTGAGTTTTGGTAAGCATAACTCTTCAAACGCCCCCAATTGGAAACCTCATAAGGAGTTTTTACTTCTTTTCCTTCTCCTAAGCCAAAAATTGCTTCGTTGAAATTAATTTTTGCCCATTCTTCTTGTTGCGACATTTTTAGTAAGTTTAGTTAAAAGATTTTTTATTTTGATAAAGCCCAATAAGTTACATGCGTTATAACTTATGTGTAAAATTAAAAAAAGATTTCTAACTTCAAAGTAAATAGCAATAGTTTTTTAAATATGTTACTACTAATTACAGAGATATCAGAGAATCAAACAGTTTGTGAGTTATGCGAAAGGGTAAATGTTAAACTAACGAAGCACCACCTAATTCCCTCTGCTTTGCATAGTAACAAATGGTTTAAAAGGAACTTCACGAGAGAAGAACTATATGCACTTCTTTGGGTTTGCCGACCTTGCCACAGCGCCATTCATCGTTTCGTGCCTGACAACAAGTTGCTTGCGAGGGGATTCAATACGAAAGAAAAGCTGTTGGAGAATGAGAAGATTAGAAATTATGCCAAGTGGCAAAGTAAGCGCTGAATCAAACACTCCGTATAAACAGACTGTATTAGTTGCAAACCATAGCAACTAACTAATATGAATCACAATATAATTGTCTGGTTTCGTAATGACCTTCGGCTAGAAGATAATGTCACGCTTTTCAAAGCGTCAGAGAAATCTAAAAACATAATTCCTGTTTACTGCTTTGACCCGAATCAGTTTGGAGTAACTTCATTGGGCTTTCCTAAAACAGGCTCGTTCAGAACTAAGTTTTTGTTGGAGTCAGTAATGAATTTGAAAGAGAGCCTGCAAGCAATTGGTTCGGATTTACTAATCCGAGTAGGGGAGCCACAAGATGTTATTCTGGAATTAGCAAAAAACCTGAGAGTTAAATCAGTTTTTGCCAGTAAGGAGATTACAAGCGAAGAGGTTGGAGTGGAAAAAGCACTAGAAAACGCGCTATTTTCCGAGCAGATTGATTTAGAATTAATTTGGCAATCAACACTTTATCATATTGAAGATTTGCCGTTTCCAGTCAGGAACTTGCCAGATATATTCACGCAATTCAGAAAAAAAGTAGAGAAAATGGCCGCTGTTCGAGACGTTTTACCAACTCCAGCAGCCTTGAAAATGTTGCCCTCAATAAACTTGGGCGAACTTCCCACTTTCAAGGAATTAGGATTTGATGAAGAGCCTATGTTGGATGCAAGAACTGCAATTGATTTCCGAGGTGGGGAAACCGAAGCCCAAAAGCGTCTCCAACATTATTTTTGGGAGACAGACTCGCTGAAAAACTATAAGGAAACCAGAAATGGGTTGCTAGGTGCGGATTATTCTTCCAAGTTCTCTCCGTGGTTGGCTCTAGGTTGTATTTCACCACGGTTTATCAGCGAAAAAATTAGGGAATACGAAGCGGATAGGTTTGAGAATGATTCGACTTATTGGTTGCTTTTTGAACTAATTTGGAGAGATTATTTCAAGTTTGTAGCCAAAAAATATGGTAACTCCATTTTTAAGGAAAAAGGCACAAAAAATCTCAAAATCAAATTCCGTGAAGATTGTTCAGTTTTTAAACGCTGGGTAGATGGGCAAACGGGTGTTCCGTTTATTGATGCAAACATGAAAGAGTTGAAACGAACAGGTTTCATGTCTAACAGAGGAAGGCAGAATGTGGCGAGTTTTTTAGTGAAAGACTTGAATATAAACTGGACTTGGGGAGCGGAATATTTTGAGTCTCAGTTGGTTGATTACGATGCTTGTAGCAATTGGTGTAATTGGAATTATGTGGCTGGTGTGGGAAATGACCCAAGAGAGAACCGCTATTTCAACATATTGAGACAAGCTGAAAATTATGATTCGAAAGGAAATTATGTAAAGCATTGGTTGCCTGAACTCTCGGCAGTTCCCGAAAAAGTGGTTCACGAAGCGGGAAGCTTTGATAAGAAATTGCGAGAAGAATATGATATAAAGAGTTATCCCGAATCTATGGTGGATTTCAATAAGTGGAAGAAAGTGAAAGCCTACAAAAAGTAAGTCTTTGGACTGCATTAAGCGTTATTTGAAATCCTTGTTGGAATCAATCTTTGAAGGGTTAATTACCTCTCTACCTACTTAAGTGATTCTTCGCAGGCTGTCTTCGAAATTGGCAGATTTTGGCATTCTAGCACGGAAAAGTCTTGATATTGCGTGATGTAATTGTAAACTGCGCCATAGTCTAGCTTCTCCACGCCTTGAACGCTGTAGGAATTGTTTTCAAAGGCAATTTGGAAACCGTTCTCTGAGTCTCCTGCATATTTTACTTGCATGGATTTTAAGGTTTGTCAACTGGTTTGGAGTGTTTTTTTCTCTCGCCACTCGGTAATTGGTGCGGAAAATAAATCGTAAATATTCAGGTAAATTTCTTGAATATGGATATTGAAATAAGCTTCATTATCTCCAGTAATCAGGAATGTTTCATTGTCGAGGTTGGCGAATTGGTAGCGTGTTTTTGAGCTGTTCGCTCCCGTAATCTCCATAGCTGTCAGCTTATTGGGCGGGAGTTAAGTGATTTGCTCAATCTCCTTTTTGGAAAAGGGTCTTTTGCTATCTAATCTGCCAAAAGCAGACAGCAGAAAATCTATTCTGAAGCCACGAATTTATTGTTGAGTTTCCATTTGCCTTTATTAGCTTCCAAAATTAAGTCTCCAACCGTAATCATTTGAATGTTCGCAGTGTCAATTTCTGCCAAAGGCAAGGCTTCTGTTTGGCTGGATTTTGCAGAATTTGTTTGCCAAGAGAAGGCAATTAGGAGTTTCGTTTTTTGCTCATTTTGTCTGAGTATCAAGTAGGAGGTCTCAAGAACGGTAAATTTGAGCGAAAACAGCTGGATTTGGGAAATCGACAGGTAAAAAAATCTGGTTCTCTGACAAATTTTGCGGAGATCGAAATTACTCGATTAAAGAACCTGATTTCTAGCCAATCAAATATAGTTTTCCTCGTTGCATGTCTCACGTAACACCTTGAATCACATAAATTGTCAGACAACCAAAACTCTTTGGTATTTGCTATTCAATTTTGAGAACCAGTAAATAACTCAATAATTTTCACTTCAAAATTCTCGTCTCGCTAACCCAAAACCCCAGCTTGTTTCCCTAAACATTCTTTATGAAAACCCAAGAATGCTGATTTTAGGTTTTCCAAGTTCATTTCTCCTTCATAAACCTCAAAATAACTCCGTAAAGTAGGTTTTCGGTTGGAGTGATAATCGGGTAGATTTATGCAGAAAAGGATTTGAGTTGGAGTTTCCAATTGCTTAATAATTCTGCCCACTCCACCTTGGAAAGTTAGATTTTGGCTGTAAACAGACTCAATTTGTCCTTGTGGGAACATCAAAACTAAATTGTTTGGATTGTGCAGCAATTCAGCCGAATAGTTCAACGATTCCAACGATTTCCTTCCGCTCGACTTATCAATAGAATAAGCACCTACTCTTTTTAGAAAAGGGTTCTTGCGCAATTGCTCTTCCAGCATCATTACATGAAACCGCTTTCCGAGTATTAAACGATTTAATTCATATACAAAAAAGCCATCCCACCAGCTAAAGTGATTTGCTAAAATCAATACACTTTTAGTTTTTTCTATTTTAAAATCAGGCTCAAAAATAGGTTCATGGAAATCAGATTTGATGATTCTATGAATATACCAATCCCAGAAGGCTGTGGAAATAGGATGGAATTTGGGTTTTAGCATAGAGCCTATGAAAGAACTTTAAATGTGTAATTTAAAAGGATTGGAACACGGAGGCTTCGCCTACACAGTAAAACGGATTAACACAGATAGCTTATGAATAACAATCATTCTTATACTCAAACCGCTACAATTGTTCCTCTAAACTCTTGGTGATTTCCGAATCCACCTCGCCAGTATGCGCAGTAGATTTATTCTCAATCAGCATGAGTTTACATTCGTGCTCTGAGGATACTTTATGATTGATGCCTTTTTTGACTACAAACATTTCTCCTTGGCTCATGGTAAAAGGTTTCTCGTTTTCCACTTCAAAAAGTAACTCTCCTTCCAGAATATAGAATAGTTCATCTTCGTTTTTATGATTATGCCAAGGAATTTCATCTCCTTTGATAATGGCAATTTTCACAAACACATCGTTTACTTCCCCAACTATTTTTGGCGAGAAGTAGCCTTTTACATCCTTGAATTTATCGGTAAGTTTGAATTTGATGTTTTTCATACGGCATTTATTTTTTTGGTAGTATGAAAGTAGTAACAGTAATACTCGAGCCTCTAGTGTAAGCGTCCACGCTTGCACTTTTTATACTTCATAACATTACATGCTTTATACTACCATTTTTTTAATTCTTCATTCTCAATTCTTAATTTATTTCAAGCTTTTCCCAACTGCTCGTCTCCATCTTCTACAAAATTGGCTTTCATCAAGTCAATTAACTCTTGTGGATTGTCTGAAACTAGGCAAATTTTTCTGTCCTCTGCATCCAAAAAACCATTTTCCACAAAATTATCCATCAAATCAATCAGCTTATCGAAATAGCCGTTTATATTCAAAATTCCGATTGGTTTTTGATGTAAACTGAGTTGTCGCCAAGTGATAATTTCGCAAAGTTCATCCATCGTTCCCATTCCGCCAGGCAAAGCCACGAAACCATCAGAATAATTTGCCATCAATTGCTTTCGTTCGTGCATGGTGTCCACTTCCGTAAGGCTGGTAATTCCCTTGTGTGCAACTTCTAAATCGGAAAGGAAATAGGGAATAAAGCCATATACTTTCCCATTGTTGTCAAGTACTTCGTTGGCAATTGCGCCCATCAGGCCTACTTTTCCTGCTCCATAAACCAATTCTAAGTCATTTTCTACCATCAATTTGGCAAATTCACGAGATTTCTGCTCGTATATTGGGTCAATTCCTGTGCGTGAACCGCAGAATATAGCTAATTTTTTCATGGTTGGATTGAGTTATTTGATTCTTTTTGGCAATTTCCCAAATGTAATTCAATAATTGATAGAATTGGGTTTACGATTGTGTTACAAATCATGATTTGTAGTTTCTTATTTCAAGAAGAACTGTTACAGTTCAAACAAAATGCAATCAACTTTTATTCCTCTGGGAAGAGGAAACTACGGATTTACATCTCTCTTGGTTTTCGCTCGGTTCAGTCGAAATTCTATTGTGACTGAACCAAGACTCGGCAATTCCATTACCTTTTGACTACATAAATTTTTCCATTTCCACATTTCATTATCACTCAATTATCAAATATTCTAAATACCTCAAAGCTGAGGCAAGTAAATTACTCCGATTCATTGCTTTTTCTTCAAAAACATCAAGCTTTTCTCGCTCCAACTTTCTTCCCAGTATAAAAATGGTTGTTGGATTTTGCAAAGCAGATAGGTTTAGCAGAGGATTTTCATCTAACAATAATAGGTTCGCTACTTTTCCTACTTCAATAGTTCCCATGTTATTCATGATTGCGTGAGTTTTTGAAGCGTTTACAGTAGCCGTTTTTAGCACTTCATAATTGGAAAGCCCAGCTTGTTTATAAAAAGCAAGTTCTTGGTGGATTGAAAAACCAGGAACGGTAACGCCAATTCCCGCATCTGTACTGCAAATAATGTTTACATCTGCTTGATGGAGTTTTCGAATGATTTCTAGGTGGAAATCATGTTGTTGTTTGATGGTTCGAACTATGGAAGAATCGCTCAATTTGGAATTATGCCATCTTTCAAATTGGGCTTCACTATCTACCATTTTAATGAGCGGATTCATGAATTTCAGTTGCTCCGATTCTAAAATATTGTCATCAATCAGCATCTGATAAATATTGTTGTAAACCGTTAATGTTGGGCTGAGAAAACTATGTTTCGATTTGGCAAAATCATGAATTACCTCTTCTAATTTTGCAGTATCTAGCTTGTAATTCAAAGGTTGTTGCACAATATCCTCGGCATGTTCTATCGATTTTATTTGCGGATTGAAATGATAGGAGTAAGGAACTTTCTGCGAAGGATGGGCAATAATATCCATCTCGGAAATTTTCGCTTGTTCAATTACCGCATCGAATATATTCTCGGGTAAATTGTAGTAGGTTTTGATGAAATCATATCCACACTCTTTAAAAGAAATGACTTTTTCTTTGGCTTCTTCTGCGCTGTGAAGTTGTAAGTTGTCATCGCCAATAAACTCAGGGCCAGTTAGTTTTGGTCCGCTAGTATAGAATTTAGGCGAAAATAGTTCCCCATTATTAATTTCACTTTTCAGCCTCAGGTGCATGGGCATTCCCCAAGTGTTTCGCACAGCAGTTACGCCATTGGATAGATAAAGCCCAAGTTCATATTTATCCCAAACATGAACATGCATATCAATCAATCCAGGAGTGAGGAATTTGTTGCTTGCATCAATAATCTGGACTCCTTCGACTTCAATCGTATCTGCAATTTTCTGAATCAACCCATCTTTGATATACACCATTTTGTCCATCAAAACAGTATCCTGATTCATGGGAATGATATTGACATGGCTGATAAGATATGAATTGTTACTTTGAGAAGTATTTACTTCTATGTTGAGGTAATTCGTATTCTGAATATCAATTCCTAAAATGATAAGAATTGCGAGAAATAAAACTCCAATTAGTATTGCAAAGAGTTTGAAAAATCTTTTTAATAGTTTCATTTAATCAATATGAATTTAAAAATGATGGATTTATTTCTGTAGCTGACAACTTGTAGTTGTCAGAGAGTTTGTGGAACGGTTACAAATTGTCAGTTACATCTATTGAGGTCAAGCAAATAAGAAAAAAAGTAATATTGCTAAGTTTCAAATTCGTTGGAGTATGGGATAAGCGTATTGCCAATATCGAAGCTGGTAATCATTTGTCTATAATATTTGCGATTCCCTGTCTGTACATTTTTATAGTTTCCTCAACAGGTCTGAAGTTTGCTCCTGAGCCAAATGCAAATTCATAATTTTCTAAAATTTCTTTTAACACTTCTTTTTCTTTTTT
>JBLIFI010000016.1:0-22589 GCA_047633715.1 Flammeovirgaceae bacterium | reverse complement strand
CCATTTTACCTAGTTAAATATTTGATTATCATATATTTAACTAAATACAGAATTTGAAAAATTAGGGTGGGAAATGTCGGATAACTTATCGAAATTCTAGTTTCAAATATTCCTTGTTTTCTAATGCCTCAACAATCATTTCTACAATAGCATCTAATATCTCAAAGACATTTTCTCTTAATCTTTGATACTTCCCACTATCAATGCCTCTAGAGAATGTACCATGTGCAATCTCATTTCTAGCATCTACCAAATCTTTAATATTATGTTCACGACTTTTGAAACTGTCATAATCAAAATCCAATTGAAAGAGTATCTTTCTGAATACAGAAACTTTAAGATTGCTTCCTGTATCAACCAAACTTTGTGTCTTCTGCTTTTTCTGCTGACTTATTTCTTGTGTTGAAGTAGGAATATTTATAATTTGCTCATTCGAACCTATCAAAAAAAGTGAAGAAAATTTTTCTACAAATTCTATTCTTCTATGAAAATAGTGTAGTTGTGAATCCTCTGGTAAGACTTTTTTGAAAATACCACTCTTGTTAGTTATATTTTGTAGGTCTTTAAAAACCTGCAAGGAAGAGCAAGTTTGTATATGAATACTAGCCCTATGAAATGGAATTTCTTCTGCATTTATTAAATCTACATAGAAATCATTTAAAGCCTCTTTGAAGAATCCTTCAAAGTGGGAATATAGCATAACCGTTAGAGATTTTCTATATGTGTCTTCTTTGTTGACATCATTTAAACTCTCTAAGTATATTTCTAAGAATTCTAATTCTTCTTTTCTTTTTTGAAGCTTGCGTGTTAGTTCTATTTTAGTACCGTTGGTATCAATCATAACTATCTGGAAATGGCTTTAGAAATAGAGGTACTAACATATTGAATTCTGTCCTTTAATTTTTTGGGTATAGTACCTCCATTCGACTTATTAAGTGATTTACCGCTACTCCATTCGTTCTTCAGCTTTGAAAACACTTTTCTAATGATTTCTATGTTTTCATCATTTATATTCTCCAAATAAGGTTGTAAGCCGATAGAAAAAGCATCAAAAAGTCCTACTCTATATTGAACTTCACGTTTCATAACAAATGCTTCCTTACCCATTATTTTGTCAAGTAAGAGAAAGGTTTTATCAAAATCATGGCGGTTCTTATCGTAATCAAGTATAAACTTTAATTCCGATACTTGCTCAGCAAATTCAGTCATAAAATCTGCCATATTACCTCTATGGCTTGTTAATTTATTTTTTAACGCTAAAAAACGGAGAACTAACTCGTGATTGTATTTTCTACTAATCTCATTTTCCTGTACAGACTTAATGCAATTCTTGAAGTTTTGATTCTCACTTAAGTCTATAATATATCTCATGAATTTATCTCCGTCCTCAAGAAGCCTTATTGTGGAATTTCTTATTTCTTGAGGGCTTAAATTAAGTCCATTCATATTCAGTCGATTGAACATATCATATTTCAAACGTGAAGAACTATCTTTTCCTATTATTTCAACTCTGATTGGACTTCTTTTGAGTTTGATTTTTATAGATTGTGGGAGCTCTTCAAAAGTCAAACCATTCAAATCTTCTACTATATCACAATTTATCAGCTTCAAAGGAGAATCTTTTTTATTGGTTTTTTGATTTATTAAAAGTCCCTTGAAATGTAACCAAGAAGACATTCTTTGAAGACCATCTATGAGTTCATACTTCCTGTCCTGTCTCTCTACGACAAATAAGGGAGGTATCGGCAACTCCAATATCACAGATTCTATAAATTGAGATTGAAGTGTATGATTCCACCTGAATAATCTTTGAAATTCTGGAGCAATTATCAATTCTCCTTCTTTGTACATATCTGCTAATTCATTAAAAGAAAAATCCAATGAATTAGTACGCACATTAAGTATCTTCTTGTCTATTGAATCGATTAAATCAACTGAACTCATAATTTTTGACTTTTAGTTTTCATAAAGTTATTTCTTTTTGAACTCTAAAGAAAGAATTTCAAATTATCTTTTTCTCTCCCAATCTCACAATTCCCCTCCCCAACTTTTATGCAATCCAACCTCCACTTGCATCCATTAGGCAAAGACACGAAAAATCCTTACATTCATTGTAATAAAACCGATTGGAACATGAAAAAGCATAAAACAACTTTACTCGCCACGCTCATTGTAGTGGTTGTGGTGGCGATGGGATTTCTCCCCAAGCAAATAGCCGAAACCTTGAACGAAAACGAAACGATGAAGAAACTCAAACAGAAATTCAATTCTTATATAGAAAACCACTCGGAAGACCGAGTGTATTTGCATTTTGACAAGCCATTTTACGAACCTGGCGAGTCGATTTGGTTCGAGGCGTATGTGCAAAATGGCGCAGATATGGAAGCTTCTAAGTCGGAGATTGTGTATGTGGAGTTTATTAGTCCGAAAGGGAATAAAGAGAAGGAATTGAAGCTGATTGCCAAAAACGGAAAGGCAAGTGGCGACATTCAGTTGGGAGAAGACGCAAGTGGCGGGATTTATAAAATCAAAGCCTACACAAAATGGCAGAAGAATGAGAACAATCCAAGCTTTTTTGAGAAAGACATTCAGGTGCAGAAAGTGATTTTGCCACGTCTGAAAATGAAACTCAAATTTGAGCGAGAAGGGTACAGCGCAGGCGAATCTGTGGAAGCAAAACTCAATTTGGAGAGTTTGAATAATGAATCTTTAAGCGATTATAACTTTAGCTACGTGGCGAGCTTGAAAGGCAAAGAAATTTTGAGAAAGAAAGGCGAGACAGATGGAGATGGCAAAGCAATTGTGAAATTCGATTTGCCCAATAACTTGGCAACTTCCGATGGTTTGCTGAATGTTGTGATTCAATACAACGGACAAACTGAATCTATTTCCAGAGCCATTCCGATTGTGCTGAACAAGGTAGATTTGGCTTTCTTCCCAGAAGGTGGCGACATGATTGCGGGTTTGGAAGGAAAAGTGGCTTTCCGTGCGCTGAATGAATTTGGCAAACCTGCCGATGTCAGCGGAACAATTAAAAACAGCAAAGGAGAAACCGTAGCGAATTTCAACAGCTTCCACCAAGGAATGGGCGCTTTTGAAATCCAACCGAAAAAAGGCGAAACTTATACGGCTCATTTGCTTTCCCCAAAAACAGACAAGGTTTACAAACTCCCCGAATCATTAAATGCGGGTTATGCAATCAGCGTGTTGGAAATCAATGAATCCAAGCTGAAAATAAAAGTACAATCTACTGTGAATGAAGAACTTTCCTTGTTCGGACAAGTGCGTGGGAATTCGGTTTATGCCAATTCCTTCAAGCTGAAAGCAGGCGAAAGCGAGACTTTTACTGTTTCCACCGCAGATTTCCCAATGGGCGTGACGCAATTCACGCTGTTCGATAGCCGAGGAATTGCCCGAGCGGAAAGGTTGGCTTATGCGAACCCAGACAAGCAGTTAAAAATCCAACTAAAAACAGATAAAGACAAATACATGCCACGGGAAAAAGTGGAATTGACAATTACCGTAGAAGACGAACGAGGAATTGGAATCCCAGGAAACTTTTCGCTTTCCGTAACCGATGATAAATTGGTTTCCTTTGCCGATGACAAGCAGGGAAATATCCTCTCCAAACTATTGCTTGAACCCGATTTGAAATCGGAAGTTTACGAGCCGAATTTCTACTTCGATAAGGAAGAAGAGAACTCAGCATTGGCAATGGATTACTTGATGATGACGCAAGGTTGGAGACGATTCACTTGGGAGGAATTAGGCACGAAGGAGCTTGATATTGTACGCCATCCGAGAGAAAGAGCGATTATTTCGGGCATTGTGTATGACCAAAATAGCAAGCCATTGAGCGGAGCAGAAGTAAGAGTTGTGCAAGATAGCATTACGGTAAAAACAGATAAAGATGGCAGATTCTACTTCAAAGGAGTTGTATTATATGAAAGCAAAACCATTACCGCCTCCAACGGAGAAATGAGTAATTCCGCATTTGTTTCTGACTATGCAGAGAACCTTAATCTCTATCTAAGACCAAACTACCCTCGCAAAACAATGGCGAGGAGAAATAAAGAAGGGGCAAGAGGGAATATAGAAATAATGGAAATGGCTTTTGGTGGAGCCATGGATGAGGCGATTGAGGAGGAAATAATGGTAGTGGAAGACAAAGTGGTAGAGAAAAACTTCATTCCCGAACCTGTTGTAGTTGAAAAGCCAAGGCCGAAAAAAGAATTGAAAGCAAAAAATGATTTAGCCAACTTCAAAGTAATGGATTTGATGGCAGAAGTGGAAGAGAGATTTGACGCTAAAGATTTCCGATTGGAGAAGAAAAAAATTGCCGAATCAAAAGAACCCACTTACTTCCGAGCCAGAAATTTCCCTGAAGTAGATTATGCTTCCAACCAGAAACCTGAATTCAGAACTGATTTCCGCCAAACTATTTACTGGAATGGAAATGTAGAAATTGGTAAAAATGGAAAAGCTACGGTTGGATTTTATGCTTCCGATGCAATTACCGCTTTCCGAGCAACTTTGGAAGGCGTTGGCGCAGGAATGGTGGGAAGAGCTGAGCAGGTTTTCTACACGCAATTGCCTTTCAGCATGGATGTGAAAGTTCCGAACGAGGTAACAATGGGCGATTTGGTACAAATTCCCGTTATGTTAACCAACAATACAGGCGAAGTAGTAAACGGAAATTTAGATTTCAATTTACCTGCGGGCTGGAATTTGGCGAACAAATTTGATGGAGGAATCTCCATTCCCGCCAAAGAAACGGTAACAGAATTTATCAGTTTCAATATTAAGAATTTCCCAGAAACTGGCGAAATCAAATTCACTTTCAAAGGCGATGACGGCTCGGAAGACGCATTCATCCAAGCTGTGAAAATTGTGCAAAAAGGTTTCCCCGTTGCCATCGCACTATCTGGCGAAGCGATGGAGAAGGAATACAAATTCTCCATCAAAAACCCTGTGGAAGGAACGGTTTCGGCAAAACTTACCGCTTACCCAACTGCTTTGAGCGATATGCTTTCGGGAATTGAGTCGATTTTGAGAGAGCCACACGGTTGTTTCGAGCAGACTTCTTCCAGCACTTATCCGAACATTATGGTCAAGCAATATTTGCAGGAGAACGATGTGAAAAATCCAACATTATATGCCAAAGCCGATAATTTGATTGACAAAGGCTATAATAAATTGGTTACTTTCGAGACTTCCGAACATGGCTACGAGTGGTTTGGAGGCGCACCTGGGCACGAAGCTTTAACGGCTTACGGCTTAATGGAGTTTGCCGATATGAAAAAAGTCTATGGAAAGGTAGATGAGGGAATGATGAATAGAACCGCAAATTGGTTGCTCGAAAAGCGAGATGGAAATGGCGGTTTCAAGAAAAACCCTCGTGCCTTAGACAGCTTCGGACGTGCCGAGGAGCGAATCACGAACGCTTATATTGTCTATTCACTTTCGGAAGCGGGTTACACCAAAGAGATTGAGAAAGAGTTGGAAATGGCTTACAAATCTGCCCAATCCACGCAAGACCCTTACGAAATGGGTTTGATGGCGAATGCGCTTTTCAACACACACGATGCGAGAGCCAACAAATTCTTAACTGAATTGAACCAACTCCAACAAAAAGATGGTCGTTTTGAGGGAAATACACATTCCATCACTCGCTCCACAGGAAAAGGTTTGCAGATTGAGACGACTTCATTGGCTGTGTTGGCGAATTTGAAAGCCGAAGAGAAATCGGGCGCAATCATCAATTCTGCCACCAAATTCATCATGGAAAACAGAGCTTCTTATGGCGGATATGGAAATACGCAAAGCACAGTTATGGCGCTGAAAGCCTTAACCGAATTTGCCAAATTCGCCAAGCAAACCGCAGATTCTGGAGATATTGAAGTCTTGATTAACGGCAAAAAAGTAGCCGAACAGCATTTCGAGAAAGGGCAACAAGGCGAGATTGAGGTTTACGGATTGGAGGAACATTTGAAAGCTGGAAATCACAAAATCGAAATCCGATTCACGAATACCAAAAAGGCATTGCCCTATACGGTATCCGTCAATTACAATACATTCCTACCGCAAACTTCTGCAGCATGTTTGGTTGGATTGAGTACAAAATTGGCTGATGACAAAGCAAGCATGGGCGAAACAGTTCGCCTGACCACGGAACTGAAAAACCTCAGCAAAACCGAAGGGCAACCCATGACCATCGCCATTGTCGGAATCCCCGCAGGACTCTCCGCACAACCTTGGCAGTTGAAGGAATTGCAAGAAAAACAAGCCTTCGATTACTACGAAGTGATTGGCAACAACGTGGTTTTCTACTACCGCCAACTCACTCCAAACGAATCCAAAACCATCAATCTGGATTTGAAAGCGGAAATCCCTGGGAAATATGAAGCGGCTGCTTCTTCGGCTTACCTTTATTACACAGCCGAGCATAAAGCTTGGGTGGCTGGGGAGAAGGTGGAGGTTAGGAAATGATGACGCGGTAATGTGTTGATTTGCCGATGTGATGATAAATTCAATCCCCAACATTTTAGAATGTTGGGGATTTTTTTAGCCATTTTTTTTGGTTGGAGTTTTAGAGTTGTTTAGTGATGACAGGAAATCAACTTCTTCGAGAATTGAAAGCTGAATCCTTCGAGTGTATTCCGCCAATTTTGGGGAAATATTTTGGTGGCTAATGAAGCTGTTTTAGAGTTTTTGGGTTATGGGAATTTAGGGAGCTGAATTTTGGTAAGCCCCAAAATTAAATGCGGTGGAGGTTTTTACGTTTGTTTGAGGTTTTTATTTTGATTAGGGCGTTATATTTGGTATAATTAGGTTTTGTGTTAAGAAAATCAAATCAACTACGTAAAATGAGAATCAGAGATATACGACACTTCCGAACTTTTTATAAGAAAGATGTTAGAAAAATAGAAGGGAATAATCGAGATGAAAATTTTATTGGCAGTTCTGTATCTATAGGTGGAGAAACTAAATTTGGTTTTTTCGACATTTATCATGGACATAAACCAGAAGAAGATGGAATAGAAGGTTTTTTGAGGGGTTTTTTAGATATGGCACAAGATAGTCAAGCTGTTTACGAATTCTTACAGAATGCAGTTGATTCAAACAGTACTACTTTTGAAATGCATTATGATGATAATTATTTTTTAGCATTTAATAATGGTTCTCAATTTGATTTTAATGGTATTTCATCCATCTTAAATGTAGGCATTTCAACAAAATCGAAAGATAGTTCGAGTATAGGTAAGTTTGGGATAGGATTTAAACTCATACACAGATTAGTAGGTAAAGAATCTGGTTTGGAAGAACTTAGAAATCTATCAGGACCTATTTTGTTCAGTTGGGGAAGATATAGTGAACTAACAGAGTTGAAAAATTTTAGTGAAAAAAATAAGATAATTACAACAAAAGACACCTATACGAAGAGTACATTAAATAAGTTTGAAAGCACAAAAGACCTTCCGTGGTTGTTTAAAATTCTACTTACAAATTTCCCTTGTCAGCCTGAAGAAAACATTAAAGATTTAGAATACAAAGAAAAATCAAATTCCTTCAATAAACTAGAAGTAATTGAATTAGCAAAATGGGCAAAGAATAAAATCACAAAGAATGAGACAAACCATAGACTAAACAATGGTTCATTATTTTTTCTGAAACTTGGAGAAGGTAAAAGCAATAGTCTTTCAAACACGAAAATAGAAAAAGGGATAGAATTTTCTTTGAGTATTTTAAACAAAATTGCAAAATCTCAGAATAAAAACGGAGTGTCAGAAGTTCGTATTAATGACACTCCGTTTAGTGCCAAAAAACTATACTTTGAAGAGTTTATAATTGAATTCGATTCAGAGGAATTCAATAGGGTAAATCCACAACGAAGAGGAGATAATGATACTTCTGACCTGCAAATCATTATTGGTTTTATGGATTATAGATTAGCATTACAGGAGATTAAAGCCAGTCCTAATTTTTATCTATTTTTTCCATTGAGTGAAGAAGTCCATAATGTTTCCTTTATAATCCATTCAACAGGTTTTTACAATGCAAGCCAACGAACAAACCTACAGGGGAATGAAAATAGTAAAAATGGAATAAATGAAACTCTTCTGTTAATTGCAACTGAAAAGATAAAACAAAAATTGTTTGAGTATTCCGCAAATGAGAGATTCCGCAAAAGGTTCTTAAAAATCTACTCAAATTTACTTCTATCAAATAAGGCGACTGAAAACCATAGAAACTGGGTTGACAACTGCCTCATTTTACCAATTTTTGAAGTTATAAAATCACGTATTCCTACACAGAAGGGATATTCAAATACACAAGAGAATGTTAAAGTTAAAGATACCGATTTAAATATTAGTCTTTCTGATTTTGGCTGTTCTGAAATAGAGTGGTTTGTATGGAATGAAAAAGAAGATAAAGTTTTAATTGATGAAGTTAGAAAGCCTGAGAAGTTGCATCTCAAAAAGTGGAATATTATTGATATGCTTAGATATGCTATTAAACATGGAAAGATAAATACTGTAAATGAATGGATAAAACAAGCAGATAGAGATACCTATTCTACATTTATTAATGAGATAGATGAAAATATATGTGAAAGAGATTTATCAGACATATCTAAAATTGATTTTATTAAGTTTTATAATGGAGACTATTATTCACTAGATAAACTATTTTTAGATTACAATTTAATTTTAACTTATGAGAAGGTAAGTAAAATAAAATGTGAATTGCGCTCACTTGGTTTTATAACTTCAAATTTGAATATTTCGGAATTCACACGTTTATTTGGTCTGATATCTTCAAAAATAAACGAAGAAGAACTTTTCAAAAAAATAGCTGAAAAGTGTAAACAGAATCACTTAAATGTTATAGAGAAAGAGAAATTATTTCTTTCAGTTTCAGATTTTAAAGGAGTAGGTCCAGATAAGTTACAAAGCTTAGAACTTTTCAAAGATACTGATGGCAAAATCCATCCTCTAAGTAGAATGTTACCTGGCACATTGCAAGTTCCAAATTGGCTATCTTCATTCAAAATTGACCTTAAAGAGTATTTTGCTAAACTTGATAAGTATCTAGTTAAGGAAAGTGAAATTTACGATTCTATTATTTATGATAATTGGGATTCTATTACTCAGAGAGAATCAACAAGTATAGAGGGATTCTATATTCAAGTCACAGATTATTTTCAACAAAACTCCGATAATAGAACTTTAGATAAACTGGATTGTATTCATACAAAATCTGGCTTCAAGAAAATTGAACAGATTTTTTTTAACCCAAATTTAGACATCAAAGGTTTTGAAGCACTACAAGATGCTATTTTCAAAATAGCAGAAAAACCCACACCTAATAAATCGATATTCAGATTTCTGGTAGAAGAAAAATCTCCTTTTAGAATAAGTAAAAATGATGATATTAGTAGTTTAATAGATGGTACTTGTGAACTTCTGCTTAGTGAATTGCAAGCTGTTTTAAAGTTTGCGAAAAAGAATAAAGAAAAGCTCTTTTTAACAGTACATATTCAAAAGAAAGATGAAGATTTATTCTTACTAACTAAACATTCTCAAAGCGCTTATCAGTACTATTCAAACCATAAAGACGTAATTGGTTTATTATCAAACCAAGAAAAATTCAAACTTCTACCAACTGAGTTTGATGTAACTGAGTTTATGAGTTTGGGTATTTTGAGTGAAAAAGAATTAAACCTAAAGATTCTCGAAACCTTGGGTTTTGAGAAAGCTCTTTTACCTGTTATTGAAGAGAGTGATAATGATGTTAAGACAGCGTATTTGTCTAAACTGGATGCGCTACTTTTAGAAAAAGGAAAAGCTTATAATAAAGACTCTTTTGAACATCGTTGTTTAGAATTAGCTATCAACTGTTATGGAGATAAGTTTCAAGAAATTTTTTCTGCAAAAATATTAGTTGAAGGAAAATTTAGAATCAAAGATTTTGCAGTAAGTAATGAAATTAAATTTGAGAACACAAAACTTTTTTTATCTACTGTACTGCCTTTTTATGGAGGCAAAAGCGATATTATTACTGCTATCATCAATCAGTTTAAAGACTTTAATAAGAGTGAATTAAAGAGTAGAGTATTCCCAATTAGCTATAAGAATAAGCATGAAGTCTGTTCAGAATTACAAGCAGAATATCAAGTTCTTCAAAATATTGAGCAGTTTGAATTTTTAATCTATTACTCAAAGGAAACTAATAAAAATCATTTTACTAGTTTCGATTTAAGAGAATTGCAGGAGTTAGATATTTTGAGTTTCTGCTTTAGAAAAAAGATTACTGATGTAAATAAGTATGAAATATTTGAATTTAAAGACAAAATTTATCCCTCTGAGTTTGCATTAGAATCAGAAGTGCTACCCAATTGGGTTTTAAGCTGGGTTTCTGATGATAATAAACAAGAGGAGAAACTAGAATTTCTAAAACAATTAGGCTTGCATATCGAAAATAGCGATGTTCTCAATGTTCGTAACTTTTTTAAGACAAGCCAAAGTGAGGATATTCAGAAAGACATAGTTGGACTATCAGAATCTTTGCTTGTTAACACTCTAAAGTGGCTACATGTTAATTGTTATGAATTTGATAATTTAGATGAGAAAAGACTGAATGCTTTAAAGAAAGTCTATAACAGAATAAATCATTATTCAAAAGAAATCCCTCTGCTCTATATCAATGAAATTTCAGACATAAAAACAAATTATTCGTTAGATGTTTCTGAGGCTAAGAAATACTACTTTGAGACATCTCAAATAGAAGATGAACAGAATGTGCTTGTTGCATTAAAATCTAAAGAATTTAAACTAATTTCTTTAGATTTTATTAAAAAATGGGAAGAAGAAATTAAAGATTTGTCTGAAATTAAAATTGAACGATTGCTAGATGATGAAGTGCTGAATGAGAATTGTGAACCATGGGATAATGAAGCATACAAAGAATGGAAAAAAGAATCCAATCATAAAATTCTCATATATAAAGGCGAGAAATTGCCTTACAGAAATTTTTTTCTGGAAAAAGAAATATCAGCCTACACAGAAGGTCTAAGTATCAAGAGAGGGAATGATGTTTTTGTTTGCGAAAGTGTATTGTATGACATTCGAAAACACTTGTCTGAACACCTTCCGCCAGAGGAACTTTTAAGCTTTTATAAGTCCGAAAATAATACTTCTGAAATTGTCCAAACACTCCAAAACCGTCTTGCACAATTAGAAGAAAAAATTAAACAGTTACAAAAAAAATCTGACTGGAAAGAAAGCGATACATTTCAAGATGACTTTGACCAAGTTATTACAGGCAAAGAATACAACCTAATAACTGGTTACAAGGCAGAGGCATTTGTTTATGAGCAACTTAAAGAAAAAGGTTATAAGAATTTGCTTTGGACTAATAAATCGGGAACAGAAACAAATCAAAAAATCAAGTCTAAATCAGGTGCAACCTACTTCATAGATGAAAAATTTGAAGCCTATGACTTGACTTTTACTGACAAAAATGAGAAGCTTTGTTACATTCAGGTCAAAGCAACAACAACAAGTATTGACATTGCGGACAATATAAAAATGATAATAACAAAAGGAGAATGGTCATTTTTACAAAAACAAGAATACAAAGAATTTTACTATATGGCTAGGGTGTTCAACACGAGAAACTATCCTACAATGAAATTTTTTAAGATGGAATTTATTACTGGAACATAAATAGTTTGAATAGTTTTGATTTATCCTATTTTGACTATCCAAAAAAAACCTCAACCGATGTCCAAATTCCATGAACCGATGTTTCCCGACCGAATCTATCATGTCATCAATCACGCTAACGGATTCGAGAATATTTTTGCCAATCAGGATAATTACCGCTACTTTTTGCAACAATATGCTAAGTATATTTTCCCAATTGCCAGAACCTATGCTTACTGCCTAATGCCCAATCATTTCCATTTACTCATTAGAATACGAAGTGAAGAGGAATTAGAAAAGCGATTTATGGAGTTGAAATTAGGTGGAAGTAGAATCCTTCAAGGGTTTGAAACCCTTGAAGGATTAGGCGACACAATACCTAGGATATTAAGCCAACAATTCAGTAATTTATTCAACGGATATACTCAAGCATTCAATAAACAACAAAACCGAAAAGGTGCTTTATTTATCCCTCGTTTCAAACGCAAACTAATCTCCCACGAAGATTATTTCTTTACTTGCCTGCGCTACATTCATCAGAACCCTGTTCGGCATGGATTTACAAAAGAGTTGATGGAGTGGGAACATTCCAGCATTCATTCTTTTGTGGGAAACCAGAAGAGTAAAGTAGAGCGGGAAGAAGTGATTCATTGGTTCGCCAACAACCACAAAGCAGGCTCAAAAGAGTTTTGGATATTCCACAATCAAGGGTGGGAGTTGGATGATTTAGATTTGGAGATTTGAAAGGAGTAAGTGGTTTTATTTCATGCTTGCTCATCTTCAATTTCGTCTAGTAATTCCTGTAAAGGTCTGCCTTTTTTGTTCCCTTTCTTAATCTCCTTTACGTATTCCAATCCTTCCCTAATATCTTTGAGTACAGGGTGTTCTTCCTCTTCTTCCCGAATCGACTCAAGGAATTTGCTCAAGTATTTGAATTGCGTATCGTCCAGCTCGAACTTTTGCTTCTTCTTGCCGTCTTTCAAAATGACTGTTGCCATGATTTTCTGTGGTTTGGTTTTAGCTAAATATCGGCAAATTCCGTGCGAAGTGCAAGTAGGCGTTAAATTGGGAGGGCGAAATGGTTTTGAAAAGTATAGTAAGGTAAGCAATAAATTGGCTTAGAATTTTTTGTTAGGAATGTGGTTTCTTCCTACTCGAAAACCCACAACAACCCAATCCAAACTCTAAATTTTCTGTATCTTTATACATTGGAACTTTTGAAAATTGAGAACATGGCACAAATCACAATAGAATTAGATAATAGTTTGGCAGAAAAGCTAGACAGTTTAATGCGTTTCTTCGGGAGCAAAGACATGATGTTCAGTCAGTTTATTGAATATCATCGTAAAAATGCCCAACGAGAAATAGCCAGAATGCAGATTGACTTAGATGCTTACGAAGCGAAATACGAAATGGATTCGGAAACCTTCTACCAATCTTTTGAGAAAGGCGATTTGGATGATTCCAAAGATTATATGCTTTGGTCGGGTATTTATGAAATGCAGTTAGATAGCAAAAAACGCCTAGCGGAACTGTCATGATACTAGACTACTTTGCACAAATAAAGAGTGTAATCAAGAAATACGCTCATATCATTTCCGACTTTTCATCTACCGAAAAGACATATAGTGAAAACAAAGGGTTCATTGATGGCGAAGTTATTTTCACAGATGAAAGCAAATTAGATTTTGCAGAAGTGAAAGACGCAGAACGTGCAGGGAAAATGAAATATTGCTATCATTATATGGACGAAGAACAAGAACTGATTTTCCGATACGACAACGCAAAACATTACCCAGATTTACCTAATTTCCCACATCATAAACATAGCCAAAGCGGAGTAGAGGAAAGCCAAGAACCTGAATTGGATAGCATTCTGTCTGAGATTGAAGCTAAAGTGATGAGGGAAAAATAGCTATTAACCATTGAGGTAAATTTATAAAAAATGGAAAATACAATCAGCGAAAGTTCAGCAGAAGCACTAGACATTCTTGAGCAGTTGGAATCAGTCAATGAAATGATTGACATTCATGGCGATGATGACTTCATGCGTGAACAGTACGAATCAAGAAAAAAGGAAATTACCGAAATGCTGTTTGGGAAATTGAAAGATTTCAAAATTGACATTAGAAGTATAGCCGCATGATAAAATAAAATCTTTAATAGACCAATATCAACCAATCCCCAAAATGCAAAGCTCCAAATCCAACCTATACAACCACGTAGATTTCCTAACCGCAATCAGACCTTACAGGAATTACGAAAACCTGGCTTCTCTGAAAAAAGCCTCGAATTATATTCAAGAGAAATTGGAGGAGTTTGGTTTCCAAACACGCATGCAGCAATGGGAAGCGAGAGGAGAGGTTTATGAAAATATAATTGCCAGTTATCAGCCAAAGAAATCTAAAAAGTTGATAGTTGGTGCGTATTACGATGTTTGTGGAAACCAACCTGGTGCCGATGACAATGCCAGCGCAGTCGCAGACCAACGAATGCAACTATTTTAAAACTACGACATGCAAAATTCCATTATCCAAGATTTCGGTAATAAAGTCCGTGTACGAACCTGCGGAATCCTAATTGAAAACGAAAAAGTCCTTTTGCTCAAACACAAAGGACTGGGAGAGGAAGGCTTCCTTTGGCTTCCGCCTGGTGGTGGCGTAGATTTTGGGGAAACTGTTGCCGAAACCTTGAAAAGAGAATTTTTGGAGGAAACCAATTTGATTGTAGAAGTTGGGCGATTTCTACATTTCCGAGAGTTTGTAAAGCCACCACTTCATGCAGTAGAATTATATTTCAGAGTGGAAAGAGTAGGAGGGATGCTAGAGTTAGGAACTGACCCAGACTCTTCCGAACAAATTATTGTAGAAGTAAAATGGTTTTCGATAAGCGAAATCCAACAAACTCCAACCGAATATTTAGCTTCCGATTTGAAAGAGTTGATCTTAGGAAAAAATATATTTCGATTTTTCAAATAGACAGCATTCAGATTACACTCTCTAATCAAGCTTATTCTTTTGCGCCATAATCCGTACATTTATTCCATGATACTTGATGAAGAAAAAGAATCAAATCAATATCTAAGTAACATTGAAAAAATAAAGTGTGCATTTATCGCAGTTTATTTTTGAGGCTAGTCTAGGCAAAAATCGCAGTCATAGCACCGCTATGGCGATATTTTTAACGAAGAATAGACCAAAAAGAAACAAGAGAGATGTGCAGGTTATTATTTTAGTGTTACTAAGTATATTTTTCCAAAGCAGTTTCATACTTTGCTATTGCCTCGCTTAATTTGTTTATAAACTTTTTCTGATTGAAAGAATATGTGACCGAGCGTTTGAACAAACAAGCCATTCTAGCATTGTTTTTTTGGTAGATCTGAAAAGGCAAGCTCTTACCAATTCTCTTCTTTGTATTGGTTGGTATTTTTGTAGATATCATAACAGACAGTTCTTTGTCTAAAAAGTTCTTACCAATTGTTTTTTTTCTGTCTAATTCCACAAACAGACTATGTTGGTTCCATGTTCCTTTTCCATTTTCAAAAGAAAGTAATTTGGCAATTTTCTTTTGAGCGCTTTTCTGTACTCTTTTTGCATAATACACACTCAAAAATGTTATCAAAGCTAAAAAAGCTAATACAGCAGCGAGTATCTTTCCCATAAATATACTCCTCCTCTCACGAGAGAGATAGAGTTTTGAATCAATCAGCGCAGTTCCATTTTTGCGTAAAGTTATCAAATCATAATACTCATTATAACCATCATTACTATCATTAGGCTTGGTATCTGTTTTGAGGTAGCTTATTGTGCAAATACTTCCTATCTCCCAAGGGTCTTCACCTGTCTCTATTTCTGCCTGTTCTAGGTATGAGTCTGATGCATAAGATTGAAAATAAGCTTCAGGATATTCTTTCAGATGATATACAGTAGGATAATCTCCCCTGTTTGGGTAGGTAATTTTTTCTACCGTTCCTGTTACGCTATCTACAATAAATTTAGAAGTGATTGTTCTTTCACTAGAAAGGTTAACTGTTAGCGTAATTGCAAAGCATACCAACAGAAAAATGATAGTGTTTTTCATTATGAGATTGAAGTTATTATAATACAAACATAAAGCTATTTGAGGGTATTGACTGACTTTATAAACAAAAATACCACAACCAAATTTACTATTTCACACGATCAATTCGTACATTTATTCCATGGCAAAACCTCGACTCAAAAAAACATTCAAGTTTATAGGAATTATACTGGCTGTACTCATTGCAATTATTTCAATTGCTCCAATTCTGCTTTACAATCATCAGCAAGGAGTGCTCAGCACCATTGTAGATGATTTGAATGAAGGGCAGAACGGACATTTGGAGATTGGGAAAGCCCGCATTTCCCCATTCAAGCAATTCCCCTATATCTCATTGCGGATTGATTCCATCTATTTTTACGATGATGCACACACAGATGCGAAGCCAATTTACTGCATTGAGCGACTTTATATTGGCTTTAATGCGTGGAAATTGCTGAAAGGCGAATATGAAATCAAGGAGTTGACTGTGCAAGGCGGTTATGCAAACCTCATTACCTATCCCGATGGCTCCATCAATTTGCTGGTTGCCAAATCAGGCAAAGAAGAAAAAACAGAAGAGGCGGAAGAAGGCGAAGAAAAGCTTGATTTATCTTTCGAGAAACTCAGAATTCAAGACTTTGTAATAGATAAGGAAAACAGAGAATTACATCATCATTTCAAGATGAGAATTGACAAGGCCGAGTTGGATATCAATTATCAGGAAGACATTGTGGATAGTCGTTTGGAGGCCGATTGCGTGCTGGAAGATATTAGTATGGAGAATGTTCACTTTCTGAAAGGAAAGCCAATTGGCTTGCTTTTTAATGGAAAATATGATTTGAATACCGCCCATTTGACTTTACGAGAAAGCATGATAGAGTTGAGCCAAACGAAATTGGGAATTAGTGGAACGGTAGATACACAAGACAGTTTGTTATTGGACTTGGCAATAGAAGGGAAAAAAGATGATTTCAGTTTGCTGACTGCTTTTGCGCCAGAAGACATTCAAAAAACGCTCAAAAAGTATGATAATCAGGGAGATATTTTCTTCAAAGGAGCGATAAAAGGCTATTCTACAGATTACCAGAATCCTGCCATCAATATTGATTTTGGGTGCAAAAATGCGTGGTTTCTCAATCCGAACAAAGACCATAGGCTAGAGGAACTTAATTTTGTAGGGCATTTCAAGAATGGCGAAAAACGCAACTTGGCAAGCTCCGAGTTTTTATTGGAAAGCTTGAGTGGAACACCTGAAAAGGGAAAATTCACAGGTTCATTTCATATTGTCAACTTTGAGCATCCGCAAATTGATTTGGATTTATCTGCTAATCTGGATTTAGAAGCACTCCAAGAATTTATGAAAGTAGATGCTTTGGAAGACATGAAGGGAGTTTTGAGCATCAATATTTCCCTGAACGAATTGATTGACCCAGATGACATGGCAACTGCCAGCGACCGAATTAGAGAAGGTGCAAAAAGTCGAGTCGAATTGAAAGATTTTTCTATAAAGTTGGCTGGTTTTCCCCACCTAATTGAGAATGTGCATGGGGAAATCACACTAGACAACGGAGATTTGAAACTGGAAGACTTTTCATTTACGGTGGACAGTAGCCACATCGCCATTAACGGAATAGTTACTCATTTTCTCGATTACATTCACCGTGAGCCTGCCGATATGAAATGGGAGCTGATTGGAAAGGCAGATGAAATTGATTTTGATAGGCTGTTTGCCCACGATTCTGCCATGCAATCCATTACGCATGAAGCCATTTATGATTTGGACTTCGATTTTATATTCCAAACCAAAACTACCGAACTCAGCAAACCTGTCGGATTGCCCAATGGCGAGTTTTTCATTGAGCAATTTGCCTGTAAACTCCGAGAATTCCCACATCGTTTCCATGATTTTAAAGCCGACATTCTGCTCACTCCAAACAAAATTGAAGTAAAGGATTTCTCTGGGGAAATAGATGATTCCGATTTCCACATCAGCGGATTTGTAGATGGCTACGAATCGCTCGAAAGAGAAGATACCACAGCAAATGTGCAGTTTTTTATGGATTTGGTAAGTAACTCACTCCACCTAGATGACTTGTTCACTTATAGAGATGTCAATTATTTGCCCGCAGAATACAGCACAGAAACGCTCAAAGACTTCGAAATCATTGCCGATTTAAGCACCACAAACCAAGCTTTACGAGTAGAAAAATCCATTCCAGATTTAAAACTCAACTTGAAAGATGTTCATTTCCTAATGCAAGGGCACAAACGAAAATTCAAGAATATTCATGGCGATTTCAGTATTCAGGGAGATGATTTGGAAATCAAAAATTTCACGGGAAATTTAGGACAAAGTGATTTCCACATAAATGCCACAGCCCACCATATTTTCGATTCAGTTACCAACAGTCAATATCAAGTCGAACTAAAAGCCAAGAACCTTAATTTTGATGAGCTTTTGGATTATGAAACCAAAAAAGCTACAGTTACCAAGCCAATCAAAGTAAACCATGATAGCGTTTTCAATCTGTTTGCCGAGCCATTTCCTGCGCTCGATTTCAAAGCCAACATTGGGAGAATGGTTTATCATCGTTTCAAATTCAGTCAGTTAGGTTTTGATGTCAGAACTACGCCAGACCATTATGTGTATATAGATACTTTGCACGGAAACGGAGCGGGCGGAAAAATAGACATGAGTGGTTATTTCAATGCTTCGGATAAAGACCATATTTACTTTTCTAGCGTGTTGAATTTCGATAAGGTAGATATTGACCAACTTTTCTATAAGTTCGATAATTTTGGACAAGATTATTTGCTTAGTGAGAACCTACACGGAAAACTCACGGCAATCATAAAATCCAAAGTGAGAATGCACGCAGATTTAACGCCTTATCTCGAAGAAAGCACCGCACATATTGAAGCCACAATCAAAGATGGGGAGATTTTGGATTACGCCCCATTCCACGCCATGGCAGAATATTTTGGCGACAAAGATTTGGACAAAGTCCGATTTGGCGAGCTTGTCAATACTTTCGATGTGAAAGATGGCATTCTCTCCATCCCCTCCATGACCATCAATTCCACCTTGGGTTTTATGGATATTACGGGAACGCAATCTGCCAAAGATGATATGAAAATGGATTACACCATGCGTGTTCCGCTGAAGGTAATTAAGAAAGCTACATTCAGTAAAATCTTCAATAAAGACAAAAAAGAAGGTGCTGGAAAAGATGAAATCATTGAAGATGAAGGCAAAGGACTGCGAATGAACGTAAGGATTACCGGCACGCCAGATGATTATAAAATTAAGTTGGGGAAGAAGAAGGAGAAGTAGATTATGGCATCTGATGTTCCTCAAATTCTATTTTTGGTTGGATTTCGTAAATTGTTCATTGATGAGAAGAAACCAATCTTTCCGAGAACTCGGCACAAGACCCTGAGAGTGAACTAAGCTGGTGAGCTGCCGCTGGGCGGCACTCCGCCAATTTTCGGGAATGGCTTAGCAATTTGAACGCTTTTTACTCCAACTTCAGCCCTATCAAACCCGAAGCTCAATTTCAGTTTGGTTTCCCCAAAATTGAATGCGGATTGTAGTTGCGATGTCAACTACAATCCCTTAATAAAAAAACATTGAGTTAATGATAAGTGAAAGAGTTTAAATAAAATGCGCCATAAAGGCGTAGTTATTTTGTTTGCCAAGATTGCGTAAAAAATCGGACTGCCGAACCATCATCATAATGTAATTACGGTTAAATTTTTAGGTGATTTTGGCAGGTAAAAGAACAAGTCAACTTGGGTACTTTATTTAATGTCTTTCACTAATTCTACTTTAAGACTCTAACCTTTTTTTATCTGAATTATGTTTGTGTGACTCCTTTGACCATCGGAAAGGTCTGAAAAAGACCATTTCCGAGGAGTGTTTTCATTTTTTGTACAGTAATCTATGAGCTGTTTTGACTTGAGTATTCAAAATGAATACGATATTCCTAGAGTCTTAAAGTAGAACTAAGCACATGAAATTAGCAATAATCAAACTACTTTCTCTGATTATACTATCAGGTTGTTCCTTATTTGAGAAGGAAACAAAGACAGATATAAACGGTTCTATCGTGAATTTGGTTAAAAGGTATAACAAAACTAAGATTTGAAGAAATTACCTTATTTTTCGAGTTTGTTAAAACTCGAAAAACAAGCAATAAAACTGGTTCAAGCACCCACACTTGAACCTAATAACTTAAACTTCAAAATCATGAATTGCACTCAATACCCAAATTCACGATAGAACCATATAAACTACCAAGATTTGAGAACAAAGAAAACTATAGAATTAGATTCTACAGGAATTCATGTTTCTCAATTGGGTTTTATGATGAGCAAAACAGAAATTGATGGGCATCGAATTGAGCATCTAAATCCTTATATCTCAGATGCAAAGATTCAGTTTGCAAATTCACTCATCAGCTTTGAATTTGTTGGATTTTATGCTAAAAACAAATATCATATCATTCCCTATCATATTAAGAATGTCCCAAATTATGAGTATTTCTCGCACCATTTCTATTTAATAAAAGCTTCTGGATTTTACACACTCAACACAAATGGGAATCTCGAATTTGTAATTGACTTCTACCTTCTTCTTACCAAAGATGGAACAAATGCTGAAAAATCGAAATGGAAATCAATATGCGGAGAATCATTTCCAAGCCTGGATTATGATAAGTTCTTCAAACAATTACAAGCACAAGATACTGTAGAGTTTGTATTGACAAGGCGGAAGGTAAAAGAGCAGGAATTCAATTTAACGAAACAAACTTATCATTTCCGAGTGGAAGGAAATAAAGTCATTGTAAATGATATTTCTGAAATGAAATTTTATAGTGGAACTAGTCAGAAACTTTTGCCCGAAGAAAAACAAGTACAACTAACTGAATACGGAAATATACTTGATACAATTGTTTTCAATTCGCCTTATCAAAAAACAAATCCACCATTTCCGCCTGTTCCATTTCTACCTCCACCAGTTGACTTGCCCTAATCTTCCCAGCAAATTTGTAGTGAGCAAAATACGCTGTCCCTTTTCACATAATCCGTATTATTGAAAGCAAAAAGTTACAATCATGCGAAAAGCCTATCTCATTCTCTCCACAATTATCACTTTAGCTTCGGTTGGATTTGGTTTTTGGCAGTTTTCTTTGACCAAGCAAGCTACTTTACAGGTTGAAGGAATTACAGAATACTTACAAATGGGATTGAGTACTCAGCAAAATAGAAATCAACAAGTCTATTACGATATTGAAAGTGCTTTTAAAATGTATAATAAACAAAGAGATTCCGTGATAATGAAAAACACTTTGGTCATTAAGAATCAGTCGGAAACACTTTTAGAACTCACCAGTCAACTCATCAAAGATATCAGATTAGCTCAATTGGAAAATAATCCAAAATTAAGGTTTTATGATTTCTGGAAATTAAAAGAATTTAATACGAGCGAAGAAATTAATGATATTTACGAAAAATACCTGAGACAGGTACGAATTATCAATGCTTTTCGGAGACAAGACGAACCAATTGAAATCCCAACCAAAGAAGAATTTTATAAAAAATGGTTTTCTGCCCCTAACACTTCAATTCAAATTTCAAATATTCTGAATTTAGAAGCGAAAATCACCTACAATCAAGGAGTTGCCTATAATTATTTAGCAAGTAGAATAGTTGGATGTATGAATATCTTCCCTCGTATCAAACAGATTTACTTTACTTATTATTAAGCCTGTTTGTATCAATCTTGACCAATTCAATTGTATTGAATCTCGTGCCTTTGAATTTCTTTTTTTTATAATAATTATGCCTTACCCTAACCTTCACTTTGGGTGGGAAAACCATGCCTATAAAACCAAATTTTATCTCAAATTTGCCAAGTGAGTCACTATACAAAACTAAAGGCTTAATTTTCTCTTGACCTGATGCTTGCTCAACGGGTATTGGAATCGCTAATCGCCCAACATTCAGCACTTCAATTTCAGCACCTACTATTGGCTTTTTTGTTTTGCTATCAATTAACTTTCCAGTCAAACCAACTGAGCCTTCGCAATTGAAAAACAGAGTAACAAACAATAGAATTATGTGTTTGGGATTCATGCAACAATTAGATTAAGATTGATTGGATACATAAATTTACGAAAACTGAATCCAACCAACGCAATAGGAAGCAATAATGTACACAAATAAGCTTTTGATAAAAAGAATTATGAAGTTGATACGAACACTATTCGTTCTGATTACATTATCAGGTTGTTCCTTATTTGAGAAGGAAACAACAGATACAACATATCAAGATTTGAGAACAAAGAAAACTATAGAATTAGATTCTACAGGAGTTCATATTTCTCAATTGGGTTTTATGATGAGCAAAACAGAAATTGATGGGCATTCGCTACGACTCTTAACATATCAAACTGAAAACAACTAAGCCTTACGCAAAAACGAGCGGACGCTCGAAAAAACGAAAAAGGTCGTAGAACGCTACGCTATCCTACGACCAGTAGAGTGACTATAAAATTAAATTGGGGAAAAAGAAGGAGTAGATTTGGGAAAAGTATAGATTGCAAAGTAGCTGAACAGAGTGATAAATAAATATTCATTACCAATATTCAATAAAAAACATGGAGATATTAGACAATTTGAAAGCGGAAGTTTCTAAGATACTTCTTAAACATAAAATTACTATAAACGGAGAAAAAGGTAATGTATCTTCAATTCAATCCCAAATAGACATTAATGAGATACCAGAATTAACACAAATAGTTAAAGGTAAGCATT
>JBLIFI010000015.1:0-22946 GCA_047633715.1 Flammeovirgaceae bacterium | reverse complement strand
TGGGCTTTCTTGGGCGCATTAGGAAGTTTTATAATCAAGAAAAAGACAGATTTTGACTCACGGAATTATGGTTTCCCAAAATTATATCCGTTGATAAAAAGCGTAGGTAAATTTGAAATTGAAGAAAGGGAAAGTGGTAAAAATAATATTCGACATATCTATCTGAAAAACAAATAAATATTCACACTCAATAATCCTCATTATCTCAAACCTCCAACTCTAAAAAAAAATCAAAAATGCCAGAAATAACTTTCCGCCTAGCCACTCAATCCGACAAACAAGCCATTATTGATTTCCAAATCAAAATGGCGAAGGAAACCGAAGATTTGGAGTTGACTGATGAAACGCTCTCACTCGGAATCCAAAAACTATTTGATGAACCATACCGAGGTGTTTATTATGTGTGTGAATCTGAAAATAAAGTCATGGCTTCTATGCTCACCATTCCCGAATGGAGCGAATGGCGCAATGGCGATGTACTTTGGATTCACTCCGTTTATGTCATTCCCGAATTTCGAGGAACGGGAGTTTTCCGAAAAATGTATGAATTTTTCAAGCAGAAAGTTGAGTCAGATGATTCGCTGAAAGGTTTGAGGTTGTATGTGGAAAAGGAAAACGTGAAAGCCCAAAAAGCGTATGAAGCCGTGGGAATGACCAAAGAACATTACGAAATGTACGAATGGCTCAAAGAATAGAAATTAGGTAAAAGGTGGGAATGCTGCTTTGTGCATAGTTCGGCACAAGTGGGCGCTTGCGCTATGTTTTTTGATTCTTTGACAAATTCCAAAGAAAAATGGCTTAGAAACAATCTCGTTTCTAAGCCATTTTTCTTTATTTCTTAGTGATAGAAAAAGCACAATTCCTATTTATTTCTGCTATAATTCGGAGCTTCCCTTGTAATATAAATATCATGTGGATGGCTTTCGTTCACACCTGCAGCAGTTATTTTCACAAAGTTGGCTTTATGCAGTTCCTTAATATTTGGAGTACCACAATAACCCATACCTGCTTTCAAACCGCCAACCATTTGGTAAACTACTTCCTCTACTTTTCCTTTAAAAGCAACCCTGCCAGAAATCCCTTCTGGAACTAGTTTTTTGATATCATCCTCAGCATCTTGGAAATAGCGGTCTTTAGAACCTTCATCCATCGCTTCCACAGAACCCATTCCTCGGTAAGATTTGAATTTTCTTCCCTCAAAAATAATCATTTCGCCTGGAGCTTCTTCCGTCCCTGCCAATAAAGAACCAATCATGACTGTGCTTGCTCCACCTGCCAAGGCTTTCACTACATCGCCAGAGAAGCGGATTCCACCATCGGCAATCACAGGAACTCCTGTTCCTTCCAAAGCCGCTACTGCTTGCATTACTGCGGTTAATTGTGGCATTCCTACACCTGCAATAATTCTTGTGGTACAAATACTTCCTGGCCCCACTCCTACTTTCACGCAATCTGCACCAGCATCTGCCAAGGCTTTTGCGCCTTCAGCTGTTGCCACATTTCCTCCTACAATATCTAAGTCTGGATAATGTTTTTTGGCAGTTCTGATAGCATCTAAAACTCCTTTAGAATGCCCGTGAGCCGTATCAATGGCAATTACATCTACTCCAGCCAATTTGAGTGCGGCAATTCTATCCAACATATCTCCAGTTACACCAACGGCTGCCCCAACCCTCAATCGCCCGTAGCTATCTTTACAAGCATTTGGTCTGTCTCTATTTTTGAGAATATCTTTATAGGTAATTAGCCCAATTAGTTTATTATCTTTCCCTACAATGGGCAATTTTTCAATTTTATATTCTTGCAGAATATCCGCGGCTTCTTCCAAACTGATTCCTTCCGAAGCTGTTACCAACTCCTCATGAGTCATAATTTCCGAAACTTTCAGAGAGAGGTTTTTCTGGAATCTCAAATCTCGATTCGTGATAATTCCAATCAACTGGTCATCATCTCCAACCACAGGAATTCCTCCAATTTTATTCTCACGCATGTGGTCAGATGCTTCTTTCAACGTTGCATCAGGTTTGAGTGTGATTGGGTCGAGAATCATACCGCTTTGAGAACGCTTTACCTTGCGAACCTGATTGGCTTGCTGGGCAATACTCATATTCTTATGAATAAATCCGATTCCTCCTTGGTGTGCCATAGCGATTGCCAAATCCGATTCAGTTACTGTATCCATTGCCGAAGAAACAAATGGAATATTGAGTTGGATATTTTTGGTCAGAAAGGTTTTTGTTTCCGTGTCTCTAGGAAGAATTTCGGAGTAAGCGGGTAATAAAAGCACATCATCGTAAGTAAGTGCTTCGGGGATAGATTTGATTTCTGGGATCATGGCAAACAAGATTTTTGGAGAGATTTTTTACTTTACTTATTTGCCACGCAAAACTATACTGATTTTTGAATAATCAGCAAAAACAGTCTAAAAGTTTTAAAAATATTGGTTTGAATTTTTAAAAGGGATGTTTTTTAGCTTTTTGAGAACTTGGCAAAAAAAACGCCATATTTTTCGGAGGTTTCCCCCGAAAAATATGGCGTAACTAATTTCATCTTAACTCACAAATTCAGCTACTTAAGCAACTACTTCTTCTTTGGATTTGATGATTCCATTTTTGATTAAGTATTCGGCAATTTGAACTGCATTGGTGGCTGCTCCTTTTCGTAGGTTGTCAGAGACAATCCACATATTGAGTGTATTCGGGTTGGTAAAATCTCTTCTGATTCTCCCTACAAACACATCATCTTTGTCATGAGCATCTAAAGGCATTGGATATTTTAAGTTTTTAGGGTCATCTACTACCGTAATTCCCTCGGTTTCAGAAAGCAAGCGTCTTACTTCTGCCAAATCAAAGTCTTTGGAGAACTCGACATTGAGTGCTTCTGAATGGCCTCCAACCGTAGGAACTCGGACGGCTGTGGCGGTTACGGCAATATTTTCATCCAGAATTTTCTTGGTTTCATTTACCATTTTCATTTCCTCTTTGGTATAGCCATTTTCCAAGAAAACATCTACATGAGGGAGTACGTTCATATCAATTCTATATGGGTAAGCCATTTCCCCTTCAATTCCATTACGTTCATTATTCATTTGGTCAACTGCTTTCTTGCCAGTTCCTGTGACTGATTGATAGGTGGAAACAATCACTCGCTTAATGGTATAGGCTTTGTGCAATGGCATTAATGCTAAAACCATCTGAATGGTAGAGCAATTCGGATTGGCAATTATCTTATCCTCTACGGTCAACTGATTTGCATTAATTTCAGGAACAATCAGTTTATGGTCTGGAGACATTCTCCAGGCTGAGGAATTATCAATTACTACTGTGCCGACTTCGGCAAATTTGGGAGCGCACTCTAGAGAAGTATTCCCACCAGCTGAGAAAATGGCAATTTCTGGTTTTTTGGAAATGGCATCTTCCATAGAAATTACTGAATAATTCTTCCCCTTAAATGGAATCTCAATCCCAACAGATTTGGCTGAAGCAACCAAAAGAAGTTCATCGAATTGGAAATTTCTTTCTTCCAGAATTTTGAGCATTTGGGTTCCTACTAAACCTGTAGCTCCTACAACTGCAATTTTCATAACATCAATTTTATAATAAATACTTATTTCTGATTTTCATTCTTTCTACAAAATGTAAAGGGTTTGAGTTTCCTTTAAGCAAAATAAATAGATGAATTTTCGACATAAAAAAAAGGCAAGTCGTAAAACTTACCTTCTAATCTATATTTTCTGATGATTAGCAACCATCTAACTCTTACTCCCATCACTAGAAGTATTAATCATAGGCATTTCTATCAAGTTGAATGGCAAATCTACATCTTCTGCATATTCTTCGCCACTTTCCTCCATGTCAACATCGTTTTCTTCGAAGTACCAGTTTACCACTACATTTCCGCCATTATCTCGGCCGAAATCTTCAAGCATAGACAGTATTTCAATAAACCTTCGAGAGGAAGATGTATTAAAGTAAGTCATTTTGAAGTTCATGGTAACTTGTTTGCGCTGATCTTCCGCCACATCTGAATCAGCTTTAGCAGTTTCCTTCAGGAAATTCTCTAGCCATTCAAAAACGGGTTGGTAAAACTCCGTTGTATATTCGTGATAAGACTCGCCCGCAATCTCCAATATCCTTGTTTCGGGGTCAAAATCTATATTTGGAATATAGGTAGAGCCTTTTATGTGAAATTTGTCCATATAATTATCCTTTTCTTATCTTCAAAGAGAGTGTAAAAAATGAGTCTTTTTCGTTGGCTTTATCAATCCAAACGCCAAGCTGATTGCCAGAACGCCTTCTCATATCAATCAAGCCTAGGTTTGCTCCAGGCATTCCATCGGTTCTTGGTTTTCGTCTTTGTTCTTGGTAATACTTCTTGAGTTCGGCATCATTCAGCGTATTGATGTGATTAGCCCTAGTCATCAATCTTTCTGTTTTGTCGGTATCCATAAAATTCCCTGAGGAAATAATGTGAAATTCATCACTCTCACCAATTGCTACAGTACCTGAGCCTATGTAACGCTTATCTTTCTCAGAATATACTTTTTTGTTGGAATAATGGTAAATATTTTGAGTCATCTCAATAGCCAAAGCAAAAACTCTTCGACTTACCATTTCGCTGTTTGGCATATTTCTCAGGCTCAATCCAATCAAAGTAAGAATGTCTTGTGAAAAAACTCCACTAAAAGACATGTATACATGATTGACTTTCAAACCATCTTTTAGCCTTTTAACACTAAAAAAGTCTTTGATTTCTGGATAAACTAATGGTTCTGGCTCTGATGGTGCCTTTGACCTCATTGTGTAGAAGTTTTTTTATTTGAATAGCCTAAAATAATAAATATTTTCTCAACCGAGCAAATATGATTTGAATAAAAGGAACAAAATGTACCTAAATAGACAAGATTACTCAATCCATGTCAAACTTGTGAAAAATCGCTTAATTAAAAAAATATATCTCACTTTTTTGAATAGTAAACGAAGAAAAAAGCGGAATATTAGCTAGAATAACAAAAAAAGCCAACCTCAAAGAGACTGACTTTTTATTTTAACTATTTAATAGTCTTAAAAATCTCTTGCTACGGCCAAAAACACATTTCCAGAACTTGAAGGAACTCCATTTGTTGAACAGCTAGTTCCGTTAAATAAGAAAGTAATTACACAAATACCTCCACAAGTTTGGCTTGACCAATGCTCTCGGAAAGGCAGCAAATCTTTTTCCCCAGAGTCCCAATTAGCACAGAGCCTATTCACATCATCAGTAGTTGGCAATCTCCAATCAGAAAAGTTATTTAACTGAGAAAGGTTGGCTTCATTATTTGCATTGCTCCACGTAAGTGCATTCAAATTAGGATTAGCAATTACACTTCCTGAACCTGTGCTCGTATCAAAATGAATAATGAATCCTCCTCGGTAACTCTTGCCATACAAGGAGTCTAATAAAGCATTATCGCCCTGATAAATTGAAAGTGGTGTTTGCCCAGCATCTAGCCTTACTTGCACAGGTCTTTCATCTATATCCAAAAGATTCATGGTAATGTTTCCCGTTTTGGTATCAACACCATTCGTAACCTGGTAAACCGCTGTGAGAGAGGTTCTCGTTTCATAATCAAAAAGACTTGGAGTCTCTACATAGAATTCGCCAGAAACTGAATTGATTCTGATGGCATTTGCAGGGTTTTGGCTGACTAATGAATAAGTGAGTATTCCTGCGTCTGTTGTGGCATTCAAAAAATTCAATCGCACATTCACTAATACGTTTTCAATTACACTCATAGTCAAATCAGGCGCAGTTACCGTCTCTGGTAAATTAGTCAAACTGATGCTGATGTCTGCTGATTTAGTTACTCCTTCTACGGTTACGCTTCCTATTGCTTTCAGGATTGGATTAGTTTCAAAGTCGAATTTAGAAGCATCTTTCACAGTCAGTTCGCCTGTGGTGGCATTTATTTCCATTGCATCAACAGGGTTTTGGTTGGAGAGTGAAAACGCCAAATCTCCACGGTCTGCCGTTCCAGTAATTGAACCCAACAGATCTCCATTACTTGGATTTTCATCAATAGGGATTTCGATGCCTGTAGCGGTTACTACTGGTGGGGCAATTTCAGGAACAACTTCATTTTCTCCTCCACAAGAGGAGACACCTGCCAAAGCTGTTGCCAGAAATACGATTAGAATTAGTGTTTGCTTTTTCATTTTTGAATTAAATTAGTTGAGTAAATCAGTTTACTTAATTCAAAAGTAGGTGGGTCTGGAGTGTGTTTCTCCAGTCAATTTCTGAATGGGCGGTTTGAGTTTCGGAATGGTTGGATTAAGTTTTTGAAGGTTTTTAGCACAAAAAAAGCCAACCCCAAAGAGGCTGGCATTTTTATTTCAACTATTTAATTTTCATTTAATCATCTAAGGAACGGGGAATAAATAAATGCGTGTTTTGTCGCAGTTTATTTTTGAGGCTAGTTTAGGCAAAAAAGTTTGGCATAGCACCGCTACGGCAAACTTTTTTTAACGAAGAATAGCCCAAAAAGAAACAAGAGAAAGTAGCATCTTATTTAATTTCCGTTCCTAAGCCTTCTTCCAACATAGTTATCCAGCCTTTGTCTGGGCCTAAAAGAAGAGCTTGAGTTTTATCTCCGTAATTCAATTCTACTGTTCCTGTGGAAATAGCTTCTAAGTTTTCGCCATCTCTGTGTGCCCAAACAGTCAGTTTGAATTTGTACGTCTCGCCTTTTTTCAATTTGCCTTGCACTTTTCTGAGCAACTCAATGAAACCCCAATCGGCTGCATTATCTCTATTATCTAACAAGGAGATTGGATAACGGAAGTAGAATAATTCTGGATTTTTCTTTTTGGAGTCATAAGTAGGCATATTGTCTTGGAAATACTTGCTTGTTTTTCTCAAAGCCTCTCTGTCTGTGGTTTCGCCCAACATTTCGTAAGTGATGTTGAAAATTGCCCCAGGATGAGATACCGCCAATGGCTTCTCGAAGTAAGGTTTGTAAATCAAATCTTCTCCAAGTTCTCTTTTGGTAATGAAGTTTGCAGGCTTTTCAGTCAATTGATATTGTCTAGCGTGTTTCAGGTAACTAAATACTTTAGCGAAAGCTACTTTGCCTTTGTAGTTTTTGTAAACTTCATACTTCATTAGTTTTTTCTGGATTTTTTCACTCTCAGCACCTTTCAGCGTTCCGAAAACCATATCAATTTTTGCTTGCGCAGTTTCCATATCCCAAGTTTCAAAATCAGCCTTGTCTTTGGCATATACATTTTTTACCGTTCTTTTAGATTGGAGTGGGGCGATGCCTGGCTTGTTGTAGCTATATGTTTGAGAAGTTTGAGCAAACACACCATCTGCCAATTGTACCAACTCAATATAACTTGCTGCCGAAGCACTATGCCATTTATAGAAAAGTTTGATTTGATGCTTTCTGAAAGCAGACTCTTTCATCTCCATTTTCAATGTTGGCTCGCCTTTTTTCTCATAATAGAAGAGTTGATTTGCCAACTCGCCATTTACTTCCTTCATAAATTTGAAACCATAAGATTTACCATCAGCCAATTCAAAATACTGACCTGTAACTCCCATTTCATCAGTTTCTGCATTGAAATCGGAGAAATCTACCCCTTTGCCACTTTTACTGCCTTTGCTACCTTTACTTCCGGCCGCTTTCGCCATTTTATCTTTCAGCTTTTTGCCAAACTGTGCTTCCGCAGTATTCGCAGAAAAAATAAAGCATATTAAGCCGAATAGAAGTCCTGAAATTTTTACCTTTTTCATGTTTGCTTGTTTTAAATTTAGAATATTAAATATTTGAAAATCTGTTAGTTATGTTTTTTTATCTAATTGAATTTCATTGTATCGCTGTACAAACTCAGAATAGAGACATTCCATGTTTATTATGAATTTGTGCAATCTTACTTTCAAGAGCCTTGTCATACTTTCCAATCTGAAACATGGAATGTCTTACCTCAAAAACACAAAATATGCAGAGGTAATTTTTTATCTTAAAAAGCCAAGTTTACAGATGCGCCTTTGGTAGTAGTTGTCCCATTTGACCCACCGCTACCTGAGTTACCATTTCTGCCTGTATAATGTCCTTTTCCAGCACTTCCACCTTTACCGCCTTGGTTGTTGATTGTGATGCTAAATGCACCTACTGAAGCATCTTTCAAAACAGTAACATTCCCGCCATTTCCGCCTCTGCCACCATTTCCGCCTTCTGGCCTACTTTCTCTTCCATTATTTCCATTCATACCATTTCCACCTTTGGCGTTCACTATTAGGTTGGTGTTTGGAGTGAGCTTGAAACGAGCCAACACATCTCCCGAAAATGTATTTATGATTTCAATTTTGTTGACTCGTTCCCCAGTTTGCTTGTGAGTAATTGTTACCACTTTTATAGTGAGGTGTTTAGCGTGATCCGCATTCTGTCCGTCAATTCCTTGAAATACAGTACGGTGTTTGTGCGCCTCTCCACCCCAATAACCATTGTGGTTTACCTGAACGGACATATCATAAGTAGCATTGAGCGATGCCGAAGCCTTGATATTGGCATTATATTTAGAGGCTACATTCAACACTATTTTATCTTGCATCAAATCATTGGCATCTTCATCTACACGGGCTGGGCTGGGCGTATCGCTTGCACCAGTATGTTTGAAAGAGAAATCGTCCCAAGGCATTTTACCGCCCAAATTTTTGGTTTTGAAAACCTGCCCATCTTTCAGCGTGGCAATTACTCCATACTCAATAGCAGGGCTGAAATGCGCTACCGATGACGGTTTGTTGAGCAGTTTTACCTCAATTTTGGCAACTTCTTTCCCTTTGATGGAGTATTTTGCCAACTCGGTTAGTTTCGCATCTTTCACATCTGCCCGAGCAGAAGTCTGTTGGGTAAAAGTAGCTTTGCAATAGGCAGAAACTTTTGCGTTCAATTCCTCTGGTTTTAGATTCAATGAACTTCCTACTTTTACAAATACATACTTTGCCTTTGCCTGAAAGCGTCTGGCATCCCAAGTGTAATAAGCCACATAATTGGGTTGGAAAGTCAGCCGAAAGGTTTGGAAAAGATAATAGGCAGGATAGCCTGGTACATCGGGCTTGAAGTTTTCATCTAAAATGCCTGCTCGCTTTACTAAAACTCCAGTCGTATTTTCATCACTCTTGGAAAGCTGAATAGGCCATTTTTTCTTGATTTCCTCAAATTTGCCTTTCTCATTTATCTTAAAAACTGAGAAGCTACCAGATTCGTAGTCTTTTAAAATTTCGTGCTGGCTTTGTTGGGCAAGAGTGAGATGACTGACACTTACTAGTGATATGAGCCATAGAAAGAATAGTTTCTTGTTCATGTTGTAATTAAATTAATTGAGTTGTTTGCTTTCGATATTCCAAAAGTAGGGAGTTGGGAAAGCAGAAACTTGGCTCAACTTCCGAACTGCTAGTTTGAGTTTCCGAAAAGTCGGATTGAGTTTTGGAGCTGTTTTGAAAGGTTGGAAAACTTGATTGGCAGACTTAGAAAAGCAATATAACTTTCATCAAATCATCTAATTCTTTCCTATATTGAAAGCGTGTTTTCAGAAGTTAGATTATGGGCTTCGGAAACCCATTGCGCAATCCAACCAGAAAAACAACTTACTTTGGACTTAACTCAACTATACAAACATGAAGCGAACAAGCATTTTTTTAGCTTTTCTGCTGTGTTCTTTCTTTGGCTCGATTGGACAACTAAAACTTGATGACAGACATCAGATTGATAGTATAAAAGCTGTTATAGCAAACAAGAATACCTCAGATGCTGACAAATCAGATGCTTATATGGATTTGGCTGAGAGGTACAGTTTCTGGTCAACCGATTCAGCAAAGAATTATGGAAATAAGGCAATCTTATTTGGACATAAATCAGAAAACGCTACTTTTCTTACTAATGCCTACATCATTCAGGCTGGCATTCATGAGGCGGAAGGAGAATATGAGTCTTTTATTTTGACTATTGATAGCGCAATTGATTTAAGTATTCAGAAAAAATACACGCTAGGTACTGAAATGGCCTACACTACGAAAGGAACATTTTATCATGGACAAGGTAAAATGGATTCTGCCCGATTAATGTTCGAGAAAGGATTGGTTTATGCCGATTCCATAGGTAAAGCAATCATATATAGTAATATAGCTGTGATATTAAAAATTGAAGGGAAAAGTATTCAAGCTTCTAGAGCTTATATGTCTGCTGTAAGTATGATTGAAAAACATAGTGAAAATGCTGATTTATATCTTACAAATTTTTATGGAAACTTGGGAAATACAAAAAATGATTTAGGGGATTTTGAGGCAGGGTTCCAATATAATAAGCTTGCATTAGAGGCCGCAATTAAAACTGGTAATATCAGCGCTCAGTCTATACATCACGGAAGTATTGGGAGATATCATAAGAGAAGGGAAGAATATGATAAAGCAATTGAACATTTCAGAAATGGATTAGCAATTTCCCAAGGAAATGAATCTGCAAAGAATGATAGACTAATAGATATGGCGTTGTGTTTTCTTGACATGAAAGAAGCTAATTCAGCACAAAAGTACATTAACCAAGTACAAAAAACAGCATGGGATGAATATGGCAAAATAGATTATTATAGTGCCTTGGCTCAAGTATTATCTTATAATAGTAAATACGAACAAGCATTTACTGCTATAGACACAGTATTCTCAATGCCACTCATTAAAGTGGATGTAGACAAGCGCAACGCCTCATATAAAACCAAAAGCCTACTTTATGAGCAGGCAGGAGAATATAAAAAGGCACTACTTTGGAAAAATAAAGCTATTGCACTTTCAGACAGTCTCAATCAACAACAAAGCTCAATGGCATTGTTGGAAATGGAAGAAATCTACGAAACAGAAAAGAAGGAAATAGAAATCGTCAAACTTGCTAAAGAGAACGAAATAGCCGAACTCGAAAGCAAGCAAAACAAAAACTATTTTATTGGAGCGAGTATCATCGGACTTCTGATTTTCGGAATCTCAATCATCGCTTACAATCAGCTTAGATTGCGAAGAAAAGCAGACTTAGCACAGCAACAACTCAGAAACTCACAAGAAACCATGAAATTAGAAAGTCAATTCCGAGAAGCAGAACTCAAAGCCCTGAAATCTCAGATGAACCCGCACTTTATATTTAATGCACTCAACTCTATTCAGGAATATATCATTCTGAATGATAAGGAAAATGCCGCCAATTATCTAGGAAAATTTGCCGACCTAATTCGAAATTACCTCTACCATAGCAATACAGGGAAAATCAGCTTGGCAGATGAACTGGAATCTCTCACACTTTATTTAGAATTAGAACAAGTTCGGTTTGAGGAAGATTTCACATTTGAAATAAAGAAATCGCTTCAAGACAGCGCAACCAATATCGAAATCCCAACTATGCTCATTCAGCCTTATGTAGAAAATGCCATAAAGCATGGTTTACTGCACAAACCTGGTGAGAAGAAATTGCTTCTGAATTTTGTGGAGCGAGAAAATTCGTTGGATTGTGAAATCATTGACAATGGAGTCGGTAGAGAAAAATCCAACCAAATTAATGCAAAAAGAAGAAAAGGACATCAATCTTTTGCCTCAGAAGCCACGCAGAGTAGGCTGGAATTACTCAACCATCAATCTGATGCAAAAATCGGGGTGGAGATTTTGGATTTAGTGGATGGAACTCAGGCTTTGGGAACGAAAGTGGTTATTAGGGTTCCGAAGGAGTAAAAGATGTATAAATGTGAGAATCGGCATGCAGAACCATTACAAATTATAGTTCAAGCGTCAGCTTGGACTTTTTATACCTTTTAAGCGTACGCTTAAAGACAAACAAATTAGGCACAAGCTGACGCTTGCGCCATGAGCCAATTTTAAATAAAAAAGCATGAGCCGAAAATATAAGTTCAGAGACAACGAAAAGCTTTATTTTGTAAGTATTGCTACGGTTTTCTGGGTAGATGTTTTCGTGAGAGATGAATACAAACTAATGCTGATTGAGAGTTTGCAATATTGCCAAAAGCACAAAGGGCTGGAGATTTATGCTTGGTGTTTTATGCCGAGCCATCTGCACTTGATTATTGGTTCTTCCCCTGAACTCAACTTGCCTCTTTTTGGGATTGTGAGAGATTTCAAGGCTTTTACCTCAAAAACAATGAGGGAAATGATTTCCAGCAATCCGCATGAAAGCAGAAGGAAGTGGCTGGAGAATATGTTTCATTGGAAAGGAGAGCATAACAGTAATAACCACGATTAGCAATTTTAGCAACAGCACAGCCATCCAATTGAGTTAGATTCTAACTTTAAGATGAATCAGAAACTAGAATACACTCATCAGAATCCTGTAAAAGCTGGTTTTGTGGATAATCCTAGAGATTGGCTTTACAGTAGTGCCAGAGATTATGAAGGAGAAAAAGGTTTGTTAGATATTCTTTTCTTGGAATGAAATACAAATAAAGAGACATAGTTCAAGCGTCAGCTTGGATTTTTCATATCCTTCAAGCGTACGCTTGAAAACAAATTAAGCACAAGCTGACACTTGCGCCATAAAATTATAAAAATCGACCGAAATGAAAGCCTTAATCATAGATGACGAATCAAAAGCAAGGAAACTGCTTACCGTCTTGCTGACTGACCATTGCACAGAAATCACGGAAGTCTCCGAAGCTCCCAACCTTCCGCAAGGAGTGAAAGCAATCCACCAAATCAAACCTGATATTGTTTTTTTGGACGTGGAAATGCCCGAATACTCTGGCTTGGAATTGCTCGATTTTATTGATGCCGACCAATTCAATTTTGAAATTATTTTCACCACGGCTTATGCAGAATATGCCATTCGTGCTTTTGAGCTTTCGGCAATTGACTATTTGCTGAAACCACTCCGCCCAGACAAACTGAAGGATGCGGTCAGCAAGGTTGCCAACTCAATCAACAAGAACCAACTCAACAGGCGCATTGATGCTTTGCGGGAAAACTTTCATAAAAATCAATTCAACAAAATTGCCATTCCCAATGCTGATGGAATTTTGTTTATCAACACAGGGGAAATTATTGCTATTGAAGCACAAGGGGCTTACTCCAAAGTAGCAACTGAAAATGATGGGGAAATTTTGGTCAGCAAACCTATGAGTCACTTCACCAAATTGCTTTCCGAAGAAGATTTGTTTTTCAAACCACACCGTTCTTTTCTCATCAATCTCAAATTTGTGAAACAGCTGGTGAAAAAAGATGGCGGATATATTGTGATGGAAAATGAACAGATTATCTCCATCTCCAAAGAAAATAGAGAAACTTTGATGGCGGTAATGGGGAGTTTGTAATGAATCCTCAAAATATTTCAATTTTATTTATAGATGTACCAACCTTAAAAAAACGCATTCGCACACTTTAACTATTTGATTGAAAAACCGAACTGGTTTTAATGCCTTTTTCTTCTTGATTTCCAATAATTGTAGTTACATTTATGGTTAGGCGTTTAGGGAAATATTCCCTTTACACCTGAATGGATAAATTAACTACTACTACAGATTAAATATGGGAAACCCGAAGGGTCTTTGGCTCAAGCTTATAAATAGCGGAGTCCGTACAAATTATGGCTCGTTTATGCCAAGGCGAGCTAGGCTTTTAAATGCTTCTTTGTTGGTAACTTTTATTCTGTGCCTACTATTGGCTTTAAATGCTTTTATATCGGGCAGAATTCCCAATGCTTTTATACAATTGACTCGGAGTTTACTCATCGTTATTGCCTATTATTTTTCTTCAAAAGGCTGGCATAAATCTGCTTTTTTGGGCATGATTGCAGTACTTTTGGTCGGAAATCTTGCGTTTCTCATATTCCAACCTTACAACGTTGGCAACTCCTATACCTTCTTGGTTTTGCTGATACTCCTTTATTATTTCTTGAAAGATGACAAGGAAGTAGTTATATATTACCTATTTATAGGCTTGTTGGGAATCGCTCACTATTATTATGAGGAAACTTATATGGAGGTTTCTCCAATCAATATAAGAATAATTTCTTACGTAAGTATTTTACTGCTTACCTTCTTTATTCTCAAATTCTTTAGAGATGAATTAAGGATTTACCAAAATGAAGTGGCTGAGAAGCAATCGGAGTTAGAAAGTATAAATGAGAAAACAGAACAACAAAATGGGCAATTAGTCAACTTAAACGAAGAACTGAATACTGTAATTGAGAATGAAAAGGCAACTTCTGTAAGACTAGAAATGGCAAATGCCAAATTGAATGCAATGCAAGAGCAGGTGGTTCAGTCAGAGAAAATGAATTCTTTGGGGCAAATGGTAAAAGGGACAATCGGGCAACTTAGTAATCCTTTGAACTTTATATCTGGTGGAGTGGATGCAATATTTAATGCTGAGAAAGAGGTTGGAGAAGTCATGTACGCCTACAAAAAGCTACATAAAATCTCAGACATTGCGCAAATGGAAACTGCGCTTAAAGAGATTAGAGACTTGGAAGAGGAGTTGGAAATGGAAGAATTGCTAAGAGATGTCCCAGAAATTGTAAAAGACACACAGCTTGGCGTAAAGCAAATGATGGACTTGCTCCACTCGCTTACCACTTTCACAGAAAAAATTGCAAAACAAGATTTGATTCCTACCAATTTGCAGGATTTGATTGAAGAAGTAGTGGGCAAAATACCAAAAGAACATCAAATCCGACTAGAAGTTTCCATTGACCAAAAACTGAAAGAAGTAAACATTGCTCCTTCTTTCATCAGCCGTTCCATTACCCATCTTTTGGAAAATGCCTTGCAAGCCAGCACAGATAAAGTATTATTGAAAGTTTGGAAAATGGGAAAGAATTGGGCTTTATCAGTTACGGATTCGGGAAGTGGAATGTCAGAAGAGGTAATCAAAAAGGCGAGAGAGCCATTTTATACCACAAAAGGAGAATCTCACAAGGGCTTGGGACTTTCTATTGTTTCCCATGTCGTTTTGCAACATGGCGGAAAAATGGAAATCCAATCAGAAGAGAGCAATGGAACTGCCATTTTCCTAACTATACCAACCCATCATGAATCGCCTTCAATAATTACCTGATGTTACGTAATATTTTTTTTTGCTGGATTTCGTAAGTTGTTCATTGATGAGAAGAAATCAATATTTTCGAGAACTCGGCAGAAGACCCTGAAAGTTAAGTAAGCTGGTTAGGGTCGCCAATTTTTGGGAAATGGCTTATCTATTTGAACGTTTTTCACTCCAAATTCAATCCTACCAAACCCCAAGCTTAATTTCGGTTTCCTTTCCCCAAAATTGAATGCGGACGGCCAGTTGCGGGCGGTCAGTTGCGGTTTAGCTATCATTCTCTAAGGAACGCTAATTAAATAAACAATAACAAACTCGCTGCCATTACTGCCATTCCCGCCAAAAGTCCATAAATAGACAAGTGATGTTCGCCATATTCCTTAGCAGCAGGCAACAGTTCATCTAGCGAAATGAAAACCATGATTCCCCCAACTCCTGCAAACAGAATTCCGAAAACTCCATCGGTGAAATAAGAATAGAATAGAAAGAAACCCACAATTGCACCCAATGGCTCTGCCAAACCCGAGAGAAATGAATAGAGAAATGCTTTTTTTCGATTGTGTGTGGCGTAGTAAATTGGAATAGAGACGGCAATTCCCTCTGGAATGTTGTGAATGGCAATGGCAATGGCGATGGAAATCCCTAATTCTGGGTCTTTCAGCGCACTTGCAAAAGTTGCCAAGCCTTCAGGGAAATTGTGAATGGCAATTGCCACAGCAGCAAATAAGCCTGTTCTATACAAACCACTTCGTTTTTGATATTCCCTCTCTTCACTCAAATCGTGTAAATCCTCAATCTTGATTCTCTCATGTGGGTTTTCAAAATGGGGAATAAATTTATCTATCAAAGCAATGAGGAACATTCCTCCGAAAAATGCCAAAACTGTATAATATTTTCCCTGAGTTTCGCCAAACTCGGTAATTAAAGCAACTTGTGCCTTCGGAAAAATCTCTACGAAGGAAACATAAATCATGACTCCAGCAGAGAACCCCAAGGCAACAGAGAGGAGTTTTGTATTCGTTTTCTTGGCGAAAAAAGCCAATGCGCTTCCCACTCCAGTTGCAAGCCCTGCAAACAAGGTTAATCCGAATGCAAACCACACATTTTCAGTATCCATCATTATCAATCTCTATTCCGAGTATTTTGAATCCATAATAATTATCTTAACCCTTATAGTGCTAGACAAAAGTTGAATCGCTGTGGTCCGACCTTGAACGGCTTTAACACCAACCTTCGGCAGGGCTTTCAACCGCTGCCGAGGTCTCGTTTTTTTGAAATGTCTAGTATTATACTTAACTCTAAAACTTATTTTTTTAGCCAAGACTAAAAAATGATTGTTGCAAAGCTAAATATTTTACTTGAATCCAACTTGTTTCGCTTTGTATTGTTTTCGAAATAGATGTAAACAAAAAAGGCTTTCTATGCAAATTTGCATGGAAAGCCTTTTTCGAGTGAGAATTCTTCTTAGTCAATCAAGCTGAAAACTCTATTCCAACGTACTTTATCAGAAAACTCTGACCAAGTCGCATTTGGGTTGACTGACCACCAAATGAATAACGCTTTCCCAACCACATATTCTTCAGGAACAAAACCCCAAAAACGAGAATCAAGCGAATTGTGTCGGTTGTCTCCCATCATGAAGTAATAGTTATTCTTGAAAGTGTATTCGGTAATCTCTTTTCCATCAATATAGATTTTACCATTCTCGAACTTCGCATCATCGTTACCTTCATAGTGCAAAATCGGAACTCTGTAAGTAGCAACATTATCTTTATCTAAAGTAACTTTCATACCTTCTTTCGGGATGGAGATTGGACCGAAATCATCTGCTGTCCAATTCTTATCTTTATTGATGTCAAAAACATCTCCTGAAGGTACTTCTCTTTTGAATTTCTCTACGAAGTTCACGAAATCCAATTTCCTCAATGCTTCTACATTCTTTTCGGAAGCGGTAATAACATAAGTATATTCCCCACTCGCTTTTGCACGCAAAGTACTATCAGGAATATTATTTCCATTCACTAAATTGAATTCAGTAATATTGTTCGGATAGAAAACTCGGTCGGTACTAGGAACTTGGGTGGTGTTCATTAGGTAAGTAACCTGCATTCCTTCTGGCGACTCTATTACTTTTCCATCTACTACAATCTCTTGGTCTCTGACTTCAAATTTGTCTCCAGGCAAACCTACGCAACGCTTAATGTAATAAGTTCTCATATCTGGCGGAATGCCCAAAGTATTGCTGTAATCTGCATTGTCAAATTCCCCCGTTCCATCGGCAGGGTAATTAAAAACTACTGGGTCGTATCTTTTCACTTCTGAGAAACCTGGCAAGCGGTACATTGGAAGTTGCATCCATTCTAGATAAGAAGGAATATCCGTTCCCCATATTTTTTGGAATGTCAACGGCACTTGCAAAGGTGTGGCAGGAGTTCTTGCTCCGTAGTGCATTTTGCTTACAAAAAGGTAATCGCCTACCAAAAGCGAATTTTCCATAGACGGAGTTGGAATCATGTAGGCTTCAATGAAAAGCCAGCGGATGAGCGTGGCAGCCACCACGGCAAACACAATGGAATCAACCCACTCCCGCAAAACCCCCTTCTTCTTTTTGGCATTTTTCTTATTTTTAACTGAATCTGTTGTTGTACTCATTATGAGGAATCTTTATAGTTTATTCTAGTTTGTAAGTAGTCAGACAAAATTGCCATGTATCAAGAAGGGCCATAAGTTGCTCACTATGAAAATGTTATAATTATTTAATTGTTACGTTAATTCTGTTCAAGTACTTTTTTTGTAAAAAATCTGACTTTCAATCACTTACTAAGCTATAGAGGTTTTGAAATCCAACCAAAACAAGAGTTTAAAAACCAGAATGCCAAATTTATGCAAAGCAGGCGAAACTATTGTTACCGCTGGGCAATGTTTCAGAAGTTTTAGGATTTAAAAAGGTGGTTGGAGTTATAAACTCCAACCACCTTTTGTTTTTCATTTGCCTGAAATTAAGGAGGGAATTACTCAAGATTTGAATACGTATCGAAAAAATCACAGAAACAAAACCTTCCAAAATTCTGTTACAACCCAAGATTAGGGAATAAAAAAATCCACATGAAAGAGAAAGCAGATAAATTGGATTGGCAAGACAGAGAGGATAGTTCTTTTGTGCAACGGATAGCCAAAATTCATCCGCACCAAATGATTTTGTACGGAGCTTTGGTTGGAATCTCCCTGGTATTTCTGTTCTTAGAAATCGCCTTCGTAGTAAGTTCTTTCCATCCCAAATCTCGATTAGTTTGGGTTCCTTCGGCTTTTGTGGCAAGTACAGCCTTATTGATTTCTAGCAGTTTTGCAATTGCCAAAACCATGAAGGCCTACCGAAATGGAGACTTAGAAAGACTCTCTCAGTTCCTTTTGCTCACTTTAGCTTTGGGAATTGGCTATTGTGGCTTGCAAGTTTTTGGTTGGGCAGAACTCTATCAATCGAACATAAAACTGAGCGGAACGCCAGCAGGCTCTTTCCTATATCTTATTTCTGGAGTTCATCTTGCCCATATTTTGGGTGGAATGGGTTTCTTGGCAATGGCTTTCATAATTGTCCGCAAAAAAATGCAAGACCCTGTGGACCAACTGATTTATGAAACCTCTCCTTATGAAATTATCCGACTCCGAATGCTGAATATTTATTGGCATGTGATGGATGTGATTTGGGTAATTATATTTACAACTTTCTGTCTACTCCTTTGATTGATTTTGAATGTAAACAAGCCTAATTCTACTTTAAGGAACGGGGAATAAATAAATGCGTGTTTTGTCGCAGTTTATTTTTGAGGCTAGTTTAGGCAAAAAAGTTTGGCATAGCACCGCTACGGCAAACTTTTTTAACGAAGAATAGCCCAAAAAAAAACAAGAGAAAGTAGCATCTTATTTAATTTCCGTTCCTAAGACTCTAGGAATATTGTATTCATTTTGAATACTCAAGCCAAAACAGTTCATAGATTACTGTAGAAAAAATGACAATACTCCTCGGAAATGGTCTTTTTCAGATCTTTCCGATGGTCAAAGGAGTCAAGCAAACACAATTCAGATAAAAAAAAGGGTAGAGTCTTAAAGTAGAACTAATAACGATTAAAAATAAAGTTGAACGATTTAGGCTAAAATGATAGTTCCATAAGGGGCGTTTTTCATCAAAAGTCATAAACTGACAGCAGTTCCCGCTTTAGAATTAAATCAGGCTTAATCTTTATATTTCTAGGATTTTGCGCTCTAATTTTGACGTTCTAGCGTGATTGGAATCGGTGTGCCGACCCAGACTAATTTCTACGAAATATCGGATTGCCGACCTAGACTGACTTCGCACACGGATTGACACGGAAAACATAAAAAAAACATTTTTTTTCGTATTGAAAATCTAAAGCGGGAATTGCTGTCTAGTAAAAGTCAAAATCATTAGTGTCATCGCCAGGCGACCCTGCCCGACTTTTGCCGCCATGGAATGGGAGAGAGCTATCCACGAAAAATATTTTACACATCTAAAATCAAGTATTTGAGATAGTTTCTTCGCAAGTCGGTAGCCGATGCTATCAGACAAGGTGGCTTGGCGATGACAAAAAAACGTAAAATACTGATAATCAAAGCAGGACAAGTCTATTATTGTTTTCACTTCTTATTTGGCAAATCCAAGTATTTCAGTGCAACAAAATCGATTTCCAGAATCCATCCGAAAGAAAAAGTTCGTAATAACTTCAATACATTCTACCTTTGTGAACAATAGAATTTCCATGAAAATACTACTTGCTTTCATATTGGGTTTAATTCCATTCATTGGTTTTAGTCAGAATCCTTATCATTTCTTTTTAGGAAATGAGGAATTCGCTACCATAGATATTTATGGGCTTAATCAAACTGAGGATGGTCTTTATTGGATTGTGAGTAACAAAGGCTTATATAGTTATGATGGCTATGAATTCAGTAAATATTCTCATAAAGAGCAATTGAGCAGTTCGCTTTTTAACCTGAGAATTGACTATGAAGGCTCTGTTTACTGCAATAACCTAAATGGGCAAATTTTCAAAATGGCAAATGGGGAAATGGAACTATACCATACGGTGCCAGATTCTTTGTTAGGTTCATATACCAATTTTGAATTCCTCACTGATAATAAGATGGTAGTTTATGCGAAGTATTGCTATAAATTAGTGAACAACAAGCCTGTAATTCTTTTTGATGTTTCCTATCGCAATTCTTCAATGATTAAAATGGTTAGAGATTATGATAGAAACTTAGTAAGCAGTATAGGACGTTTCCACATCAAAAAGATTACAACCGATACAGTAAAAACGATTCAGTTGGATAATCCAAAATCGAAGTTAATTCGCCATTATTATACAGGCTTTTTTTTTCATGAAAAAGGAATTTTCATCTCTGAGAATGGCACAAAAATTAGTAGGCTGAATCTATTGAAAAATAACATAGGTTTTGAAGAGGTATTCATTCAGCAGAATTCAAACCCATTATCAGTTTATATTACCAAAGAATATTTTTGGGCACCACAGCCTGGCAATGGAATTGTATCTTTTGAGGTTCCGAGTATAAATTTAAAAAAGCCTTTGGAGCCATCTCCTATTTTATTCAAAAGCTATTTTATTTCTTTCGTTTTTGAAGATAACAAAGGCAATATTCTTTTTGGTACATTTGGCGAAGGCATCATAGTTATCCCTAAGACAGGGATAGTGAATAACCTGTTGCCTCAACTGAAGTCAGATAAGATTGCTTTGGCAAACAATCAAAGTATCTATGTGGCAGATGAAAAAGGCAATATTTATCTGTACAATGATTCTACAAAAAAGAAAAAAACTGTTTTTAACAAAGGAGAAGGGAGGTTGGATTTAATGAAGTCTTTCCCGAAAGAGGAAATCCTTTTTGTAATAGCTGGAAATGGAGTTGTATTGGAGCGAAACAAAGTGACAAAACATATCCGTATGGGAGCGGTGAAAGACATGATTAGGGTAAATAGCACCTCATATCTATTGTCAGATAATGCTGGAGTATTCAAACTCACTTATTCTTTAGGAAAAATGGCTAGAGAAAGGCTATATTCTGGCAAACGTACTTACTCAATCGCTTTACATGATGAAAAGATTGCCTTAGGAACTTCGTCAGGCCTTTTTCTTTTGAATAAGAAAGGAGTAATTCTATCTGAACTTACCTTTAGCTCCAAAAAAACAATTGCTTTCGGGTTGGAGCAAACGTCTTTAGGCTTGTTGGTTAGTACCCAGAACTATGGGCTTTTGAGAAAAAATAATAACAGGCTCGAAAAATTCATTGATATTGAATCAGGTTTACTCTCTAATAGTATTCATCAGTTTGCAGTAGCCAATGATATGATTTTCATTGCACTGGAAAAAGGATTTCAAATTTTCGACTTGCAAGGAAATTTGTTGAAAACAGTAGGAAATTCTGATGGCTTAAACAGTGTCAATATCAAAGATTTTGCAGTTGGAGAAAATGCTATTTGGTTGCTACACAAATTTGGCGTTCAAAAAATCCCGCTTGCTAAACTTTTCCAAAAAGAAGAACCCTCAGAATTCCAAAACATCCAACTCTATAACGAAAGTCAGTTGATATCTGAGAGCAATTATTCCGATTTAGCTCATAATCAAAATAAAATCAGATTTAAGTTTCTTGCACCTTCATTGGAAAGGCAAAAAGAACTGACTTACAGCTATTTTTTGAAAGGAGCTGACGAAACGTGGAATACACACAGTTATGAAGATAATTCTGTAGAGTACCAATCGCTTCCTTCTGGTAAATATACTTTCAAAGTAGAGCTGAAATACAAACAAAATGTGCAAGACACAAAAGAAATCACATTCGTCATTCATAAACCATATTGGCAAACATGGTGGTTTCTATGCCTTTTCGGAATGGTTTTCTCACTCATCTTTTACCTGTTTTTTAGATATAGGCTGAAGGTGGTAAAACAACAAGTACAACAGCTTAACGAATTGAATGCGTCTAAACTAGCCGCTTTACAATCACAACTCAACCCGCATTTTGTTTTCAATGCGCTAGATTCCATTCAGAATTACATGCTGGAGAATGACGCTCCAAAGGCGGGACTTTACATGAGTAAATTTGCCAAGCTGATGCGTCAGGTTTTGGAAAACTCCCGCGAGGATTTCATTCCCATCTCCGAGGAAATAAAAATGTTGGAGAATTACATGGGACTTCAACAACTCCAATCGGAAGAGAAGTTTACTTACAGCATTCAGGTCGATGAGCAAATTGAGCTAGAGGATTTTGCCATTCCACCCATGTTTGTGCAACCTTTTGTGGAGAACGCCATTGAGCATGGTGTAATTGACGGGAAAGGAAACATCTCTATCAATTTCCAGCTAGAAGGCGAACTGGTAAATATTGTTGTTACAGATAATGGCATTGGATTGTCTGAAAGCAAGAAAATCCAGACACAGCAAGCCAAACAACACAACTCCTTGGCAACCTCTATTATCAAAGAACGAATTGAAAACTATAATGAAAAACTGGAAACCAATATTCAATTGTTGGTGTCTGAAATGGTTGGAGAAAACCAGTCTGTTGTGGGTACAAAAGTAGAGCTAAAAGTGCCTTTTCAGGTAGGTTGATGAATAAGTATTTTGAAAAATACCTAAACTGGGAATTGATTTGGAGAGCATGAAGAATATTTATTCAACCCAAAGCAATTCCCAACCATTAGTGAGCGGTAAGGTTTTTGATGACATCGTTGTCAAATTCTCTGTGAATGAGATTTTTTAAGTGGCATAGCCAATGTATTCCTATCTTCCAATGTGAGTAGAATGGCTTTACAATTGCTTTAATCCATTGCTCTGGGCTGTTTTCTGTGT
>JBLIFI010000014.1:0-23088 GCA_047633715.1 Flammeovirgaceae bacterium | reverse complement strand
TCTTGTTTCTTTTTGGGCTATTCTTCGTTAAAAAAGTTTGCCGTAGCGGTGCTATGCCAAACTTTTTTGCCTAAACTAGCCTCAAAAATAAACTGCGACAAAACACGCATTTATTTATTCCCCGTTCTTTAGCGACTGAATTTCTGACAATCATTTTACAATCGAATAAATCTACCAACCCTCATATCTACATATCTTTAAACCGTAAACTATTTTGTAGTTGATTTCAATTATTAAAAAATCAGCACATCAACAAATTACCACATCAACACATCATCAAATCCAACAATGAAAAAACTAAGCTTACTTCTCTTCTCAATTCTCACTTCAAATCTGCTTTTTGCCCAAGCAGAACCCATGAAAAACTGGCATGTGGGGGAAATCAAGAATGCTATTAAAAAATCGCAAGTTCTCGGAACTGTGCTTTACATGGCGGCTCACCCAGATGATGAAAATACGAGATTCATCACTTACGCAGCAAAAGGAATGGGTTTGAAAACAGGCTATTTGTCCTTGACTCGTGGAGACGGTGGGCAGAACCTGATTGGAAAAGATGTAAGAGAATTGTTGGGAATCACTCGAACGCAAGAGCTTTTGGCGGCAAGGAGAACTGATGGTGGACAACAATTTTTCTCACGAGCCAACGACTTTGGTTACTCCAAACACCCAGACGAAACGCTCACTATTTGGGATAAAGAGCAGGTGCTTTCCGATGCAGTTTGGGTAATTCGTAAGTTCCAACCTGATGTAATTGTTACTCGATTCTCGCCCGACAGAGCAGGGAGAACTCACGGACATCATACGACTTCGGCACTCATTGCCCAAGAAGCTTTTGTGGCAGCAGCAGACCCAAAACGATTTCCTGAGCAATTGAAACAAGTAGCGGTTTGGCAAGTAAAGCGTTTAGTTTGGAATACATCTTCTTGGTTTTTTCGTGGGAAAGATAGCAAGTTCAATCCAGATGATTATATGCAACTCAACATTGGGGAATACAACCCGCTTTTGGGGGAATCTTACAACGAAATTGCTTCTAAAAGTAGAAGTATGCACAAGAGTCAGGGTTTTGGTTCGAGTAGGCAACGAGGTGAAACTATTGAGTATTTTCAACATTTATTGGGCGATGAATCTACCAATAATCAGCTCTTCCAAAATGTAGATTTGACTTGGAAGCGAGTAAAAGGTGGAGATAAAATAGGAAATAAACTCGCCAAAATTGAGCAAAATTTCCAATTAGATAATCCACAAAAAAGCATTTCAGCATTGGCTTCCGTGGTGAAAGACTTGCGAAAACTATCTCAAACCAATTGGGTAAAAACTAAAACTGCGGAAATTGAGCAAATCATATTGCAATGCGCAGGAGTTTGGTGGGAAGCCAACACAGATGCGTATTATATCACAAAAGGCGATAGTTTGCAATTGGACATTAGTGCGATTAACAGAACGGAAATTCCGATGGTTCTGAAAAGCATTCAGATTGGAAATGGAAATAAAGTTCAGTTAGATTCTACATTGCAAAACAACAAACTCAATAAAACAAAAATCGCTTATGTCATTCCCCAGACTGCCAAAATTTCTCAGCCTTATTGGTTGGAGAAAGAAGGCACAAAAGGAATGTTTGCTGTGAATGACAATTTGCAAATTGGGAAACCAGAAAATGATTTCTCACTTCCAGTAATGGCTACTTTTCAAGTGGCGGGAATTGAAATTGAAGCAACTACCGCTTCCTTATACAAATGGACAAGCCCTGTGGATGGTGAGCAATATCGCCCTTTAGTGATTGCCCCAAAAATTACGGCTAATCTTGACCAGTCGGTTTTGCTTTTCGCGAATAACGAAGCTAAAACTGTGAAAGTGCTTTTGAAATCTCATACAAACGAAGTTTCTGGGGAACTTTCTCTGAATCTACCTGATGGTTGGGATTCGGAGCCAGAATCTGTTGCTTTCAATTTAGAAGATAAGGGAGAGGAGACTGTTGTTCCTTTCAAGATTTCTCCTCCAGAAAACCAGTCGGTTGGTAAAATCGGAATCAATGTAAAAGTGGGAAAGGAAAGTCTCAGTTTGGGTTTAACTTCTTTGGAGTATGCTCATTTGCCTATTCAAACCATTTTCCCAAAATCAGAAGCAAGAGTAGTTCGCTTGGAGATTGAGAAAGTTGGTAAGCGAATTGGTTACTTACAAGGTGCAGGCGATGCGATTCCAGAAGCCTTGCAACAGATTGGTTATCAGGTAGATATTTTGGAAGATACAGATATTAATTCTGAAAATCTCAAAAAATATGATGCAATTATTGCAGGTGTTCGAGCTTATAATACCAATAAGCGAATGAAATTCCACCAACCTATTTTGATGGAATATGTGGAGAATGGTGGAAATTACATTGTACAATATAACACTTCGCACCGATTGGTTACGAAAGATTTAGGCCCTTACCCATTGAAAATTTCGAGAGATAGAGTAACTGTGGAAGAAGCGGAAATTACAATTTTAGATTCTGAAAACCCTGTTCTGAACACTCCAAACAAAATCACACAAGCAGACTTTGCCAATTGGGTACAAGAACGAGGTTTGTATTTCCCTAATGAATGGGACGAAAATTACTCCGCCATTCTTTCTGCTCACGACCCAAGTGAAGATGCTAAAAATGGCGGTTTGTTGGTTGCCAATCATGGCAAAGGAAGCTTTATTTATACAGGCTATTCTTGGTTTAGGCAATTGCCTGCTGGAGTTCCTGGCGCATACAGACTATTCGTAAACTTGATTTCTTATAGGAATTTGGAAGGGAAAGAGAAGTAGATTTATTAGCGAATAATAGACATAAAAAAGGGTATGAGATTGTAAAATCTCATACCCTTTTTTACTTCAAAGTATTCTCCAGAACTACCTTATTTCGGGTCTAAAACTTGTTCAATTCTAGCCAAAACCTCGTCATAATGGTAACGAGTTAATGTGTCGGAGCTTCTAGAACGATTACCACGAACCATGCTTTTCAAAGCATTTAATTCGCCACGGGCAATTGAGCGAATATCTGATTGACTTACATTTACGGCCGTATAATCCGTGAAATAAGTCATCCAACCTCTGACAGGAGTTTGGTCTTCTTTCATCAAACTCTCCAATCCATCAATATATGCTTTCTGAAGATTCCTACGGTAAGTATCTACTTTCTGACCTTGTGTAGTTTCCGTCCAAATTCCCGCTCTCAAATCTTCCATCATTTCAATAACTGTGTAAGCTTCAGTTGAATTGAGTGTTTCGTTTTCTAACATTCTAGCCAATCGGCTGAAACTGATTAAGTTGCCTAGAATTCTGCCTTGCCCTCTTCGGATTCTGTTTACGATTCCTGCAGCTTCAATTTTATTCAAAATCTCTCTTTCAATCATCCAGTCAGGCGTAATGAAAGCTTGTTTGATGAGGAAGTCCACAGCCCTTTCTTGCTTTTCTTTAGTTACGAATTCATAAACAGCTCCTTCTTGGTCATAAGTTTTATTGATTTCATAAACTCCACCCACATTGGCAGTAACATGACCCATGTATCTGTTCCATTGACCAATTACTTGTCCGTACAATTCTCCTAAATCATCATAGCTTTCTCCATCTTTTTTAGTCCATTCCATCAACTTAGGCATAATTCGCTTTAAGTTCATGATTCCATAATTACTCGCTTTCATGGCGTCATCTCCTAAATCTTCTGTCTGAGAAGATGGGTCAAGCGGACTGAACATTTGTCTGCCAAATCGGTACATCAAATCTCCGTTCTTTTCTGTAATCCATTTGTGCAATGTTTCTTTCTCTTCGTCTGGAGTGTTTGCCTCTAAAATTGGTCTGTAACCCCATGCAATAGAATATTTATCATAAATACCAATTCCTGGAGCTAAGGCAACACCTTTATCTTCTGGCTGTGCTACGTAGTTGAAACGAGCATAATCCATGATTGATGGCGCAGTTCCCATTTTCTTGGTGAAAGTAGCAGAGCGCAAAGAATCTACAGGATAAGAAGAACTTGCTCCCATGTTGTGTGGCAAACCTAATGTGTGACCTACTTCGTGAGCGGCTACAAATCGGATACATTCGCCCATTACTTCATCGGAAAATTTAGTTTTTCTTGCCTCAGGATTGATTGCTGCAGTCTGTACAAAATACCAGTTTCTCAATAAGTTCATCACATTATGATACCACAAAATATCACTTTCTATAATCTCTCCTGATCTTGGATCGTGAACGTGTGGACCTTGTGCATTCTGAATTGGTGTTGTAATATATCTGATGACAGAATAACGAACATCTTCTGGGCTGAATTCTGGATCTTCCTCAGCAGTTGGAGCTTCTTTGGCAATAATGGCATTTTTGAAACCTGCGGCCTCAAAAGCAACTTGCCAATCTTCCACGCCTTTTTTCAAGAAAGGAACCCATTTTGCAGGAGTTGCTGGGTCAATGTAATAAACAATTTGCTTCACTGGTTCAACCAATTCGCCTCTTTTGAACGCTTCAGGGTCTTTTGGTTCTAATCTCCAACGAGTAATGAATGAACGAGCTTTTGCTTTTTGCTCATCTAAACCATAATCATATTGAGAAACAGAAAAATAACCTACTCTTCGGTCTGCCAAACGAGGCATCATTGGCGTTTTAGGTAAAAGCACAAATGACTGATTCATCTCTAAAGAAATAGAATTTGTCAGCGAGTTTGCTGGGGCTTTACTTGCATCATAAGTAAGAATGTGTCTCACTTCGGTGTTTTTCGGAAAGCTGGTCATTTTGGTAATCATGCTTCTGCTTCCGTCCAATCTTCTCACTCCAAAAGTCCTGCGTTGTCCTTGGCTCAATGCGCCAATCATAGCTACATCAGTTGTGAAAAATTTAGTAACATCTACAATACTGCTTGAAGAATCTTTGCCAATGGCTGCGATTTTCATCACGGCAATAATTGGCTCAAAATTATTGCTTTTGATTGATTTGTAGATTGGAAGTTCCTCACTCGCTACATTATTATGAGATACAGAACGTAACCAAAGTTGCTCGTCATGTTTTTCCCATCTGACTACTTGTTGTGGGCGAGATTTCATTCCTGCTCCACCAAAGTTCAAACCCTGAACTGTGCTTGCGATTCTACTAACTACTAAGATTTCACGTTCCAATAAACTATCTGGAACTTCAAAGAAGTACTTTGTTTTCTGCTGATGCGTAGTGAATAAACCTTCGTCAGATTTTGTTTCTTTTGTGATGAAATCCTTGTAGGCTTTAGGACCTTTACCAGGTTTTTTCTTTGGATTTTTAGGCTTTCCCATAGTGGAAACAACCTCTTTTTTGTCTTTATCCTTGTCTTTTTTCTTTTTCTGAGCCATTAAGCTGTTTCCACCGCCCAATAAGAACACAAAAGATAAAGCCAGAAATTTTAAGTAAGCTTTTCTCATATTATTGTTTTGTTTGATTCTACAAGCAAAATGCTTGCTTATACAAACACAAAGTTATGAGCATAGTTTTACTAGAAAGCTGGAATTTTAGTAACGGTAAATAGCCGATAGGAGTGGGGAATGTTAGTGAAATTAGAATATTGGAGATTGAGAATCTAGTTAGTAGTACGATAACCTAGTCGGTTTCTAGCAAAGTAAATACTTATACCGCATCATAATTTTGGGGATATTTACTGCAAAATAGGTTTTGGTTGGATTTAGCAATTGCTTTTTTTGGATTATGAAACCTGAGCTTTTGGTATTTCCAAAATTGGCGGAGCGTTCAGCTAATTTAACTGCTATGAACTGACTGAACAGAAGGCGCTGGAGTTTCTATTATAAAACCTTTCCACTCATCAATTGACGAGTCTTAAAATCCAACCAAAAAAACTTTATTTTTCCCTCTTTTCTTGATTTCCTTTTATGGCGAACTTTTTGCAATTTGTCAGTCGGTCAGATGTATGGCTTTTACATTGAAAATTCAACTAATACAATATGAAACAGATTATAAAGCTCGCTTCTTTTATGTGCATTCTGCTTTTTGCGCATCAGTCTTTCTCGCAAAAATTGCTTCCTATTAAGAAAGATGGAAAATGGGGCGCAGTAAATGAAAAAGGAGAGTTGGTAATTGAACCTCAGTATGAATTTGTGGGCAATTTCGATCAAGTTTTTCAGGAAGGAAAGCCTGTGCAGTTTTGGGCATATTTCCGAGATAAGGGTAAAACGGGCGTAATTGACCAATTTGGAGATATTTTGGTGGCAGCAGAATTTGATCAAGTGCAGGTTTTTCCGACTGGGGAAGTGGCGATTTGGCAAGGTTCAAAGGTTGGATTGACGAGTGCGGCTGGTGCATTGATTATTCCGCATGAGTACGATTATATTGAGCCTTTTGGGAATGTTTTCAAAGTCAGATTCAAGAATAAATTCGGAATCTCCGATTTGGCTGGAAAAGTAGTTCACTCGGCAATTTTTGATAGAGTGGGGGAGTTGAAGCAGAATTCGGTGTTGGCAACAGTAGAGCAAAATGGGAAATTTGGCGTAATGGATTTCAATGGGAATTTATTGCTTCCTGCGGAATATGACAAAGTGGAAGTGGCAATGCGTTCGGCAACTGCTTACAAATTGAAGTCGATTGATGTGGTAAAAGTGGATGCCGATGGGAAACTAGAAAGCAGGCAGACTTTCAATAATCAGACTGATTTCGATTTGACAAAAGCGAAAGATTTGCGTGCAGAAACGAATAAATTATTAGGCAAAAACCCTGAATTGAATAAGCCAAGGTGGGAAAAAGAGGTTTTGAGCTACAAATTGGTAAATCCTTATGGGCAGAAAATTCTTCGGGAAGAGTTTTATATGGTGAGCCAAGATGAAGAGTTGGGCTTGTCTCTGGCGTTGCATAACAACGAAAAGCTAGACACAACCGAAGTTTTTTTGATAGATGATGCAATTGCAAAAGTGCTTTTCCGCAAAGTTGCCAAAGATTTGGTATTGACAGATTTTGAGCAATCTGATTTAGCAAGAATCTCAATTGATACACTCTGGGATGGCTTGGTTAGCAAAACGGGCGAGTTGAAAACGGAAATTGATGGGAAGAAAATTACGAATATCGGAAACTTCGTAGAGGGTTTGGCTTCCTTGCAAGCTGGAAACCGCTTCGGATTCATCAATACGAAAGGCGAAGTGGTAATTCCCTTGGAATATGATGTGGTAAGTGAGTTCAAAGAGGGTTATGCCGTTGGACGGAAAAGTGGCAAGTTCGGAGTAATGGACAAATCTGGGAAAGCAGTTGTGGCTTTTGAGCAAGATGGAATTGCCCATCCAAGCAATGGAGTTGTGCGAATCAAAAAAGGAAGAGGAAGAACGGGAAAATGGGGTTTATTCGATTTGAATGGAAAGCAGATTTTGCCTTTTGAATATGCAATTATTGGCGAGTTCAAAAATGGCAAAGCCACTATAAGAAAGGATAGAAAATTCGGATTGATTGATACAAAAGGAACTATCCTTATTCCTGCAACAATTGCGGTAGATTGGATGGATTCATTCAGAAATGGTGTGGCGCAGGTTGGCAGGGAATTGATGATAGAGAATATTGCGGGAATGGCAAAACGCAGGTATAAATACATTGGTTATATAGATTTGAAAGGCGAGTTTATTGTCGAGCCAAAATACAGTTATGTCATTCACTTCGATTCTGTTTTCAAAGCTGGCTCAGGTTTGGTGCAAATTGTAAAAGATGATTTTGTTGGATTTCTCAACTCGAAAGGCGAAGAAGTAGTTGCTCCACAGTATGCAGGAATTCAAGGTTTTGAAAAGGCGTATATGGCAGGAAAAGGCTTGGCGAAGATTGTAAATGCTGATGGAAAATTTGGTTACATTGACCACAGAGGAAACCAAGTTTTGAATCCTGCTTTCTCTTCGGTGGAGAATTTTGAAGCGGTTCTGGCAGATACGATGGTTTGGGCAAGAGCTTCTGACAATGGGAAATATGGTTTCATTAACCACAGAGGAGAAACTGAAATTTCTTTCGTTTACGATAACATTAGCTTTTTTGAGAATGGAACTGCCATTGTGAAAAAAGGAGACAAATTCGGACTTATCAACCGAGAAAATGAATTGATTTTGCCTCTAGACTATGATGGAATTCGCTACTTGGATGGTTCAGATAAGAGGCTTCTTTTGGTCAGGAAAGTAAACCCAACTTATTACTATTTTTCGGAAGATGGGAAAGTTGTGAAAACAGAAGTCGCTACTGACTCCAACCCAAAAACGGAAGGAAAGAAAAATAGCAAATACAAATATTTGACTGATTTCGATGCAAATGGCTACGCAATTATTGCCGATGATAAATTGAAAGGAATTGCCGATTCGCAAGGAAATGTGGTTGTCAAGCCGAAATATCGTGAAATTGGCTTGTTCTCAGAAGGCTTGGCATATTTCCAAGCAGATGGCAAAGACCGAAGTAAACGCAAATGGGGCTATTTAGACAAGAATGGAAAAGTAGTGATTGAACCAATTTTCAGCACAGCAACTAGCTTTTCCGATGGAATGGCGGGGGTTTTGAAAGGGCGTTGGGGATTTGTAGATAAATCTGGAAAGTTGGTAATTCCCCACAAATACCGCACAATTCTGCCTTTCTCCGATGGGAAAGCTGTGGCAGATGACAATACTGTTATTGACAAAACAGGCAAGCAATTGGGCGTTTACGGAATGAGCGGAAAAGTAACTGGTGGTTTCCAATCTGACCGAGCGATTGCCCAATCCAACACAGGGCAATTCCACATTAAAGCTGATGGAATGCCAGCTTATTATACAAAATATGATGAAATAAGTCCATTCAATGGAAATATTGCCTTTGTGAAGCGTGGTGAAAAATGGAAATTGACTCGTTCAATGAACGGAGTGAAATCAGAAGTACCTTTCAGCCGAGCAGATATGGAAGCTTATATCGCCAAAAATGGCAAACTCGCCAAGCGAAAAACGCCTTTCGGAACGTTGAAAGATGTAAAGTGGACTTTGGTAGAAAATGGCGTTTGGAAAGCAATTGACCTAAACGGAAATATTTTGGGCGAAACTACTTACGATGAAGTGCTTACTATCAATTCAGATAACTTACTGAAAGTCAAGAAGAATGAGCAATTTGGAATCGCTAATTCCAAAGGAGAATTTATTGCCGAACCTAAGTTTGAAACAATCCTAGCTTCTGACAAAGGAATTTATCGCTTGGAATATCAAGGGAAGATTGGTTATTTGAAACCGAGTGGGGAATGGATTTGGAGGGTGGAATAGGGGTGTTGATGATAAGGTAATTGAGTAAGAACCCTCGGTATTTTAAAATACCGAGGGTTCTTTTTGTTATAATTAAACTAGTTATCTGCAATGATAAAGGTTTGATAAAAAGAATCCTTAACTTTGCTGTTTCAATTTGAACCCTATCAAAATCACAATGAAAAATTGTTCTCTACTATTGCTAATTGCTTTCTTTTCACAAGGTGTTTTTGCACAGAACATTGAGGTAATAGATGAACTCTCATCTCATAGAAACTATGATTTTAGTAAAAACATACTGGACCTAGAAGGCAATTATTCAGTTTTAGCAAATAGAGATTCTGTTAAGATTTTTATTAAAAACTCTTCGGAAAATAAGTGGCTGATTGATACCATACTTGTTTTTCAAAATGGATTGGATTCAAAAGTTTCCATATCAGAAAATTGGTTGGCGGTAAGTGTAATCTCTATACAAGTAGGAGATTCGGTTAAGTCTCTAAAAACACACTTTTATTCCAGAAATAGTATTGGTGAATGGTTTTTTGCAAAAAAAACAGAATCTTTTCCAGCAGATAAATATGGAGGGCATACTATTGAACTCAATATGAAGGATTCTTCTTGTTATTTTTCTGCTGGATCGTCACAAATTGATAGCATTCAATCTGTGATTCACTTTAAGATGGACAGCGAAGGTGATTGGTATTTTGCAAGTGAATTTTATCCGCCAGGAGAGGAGAAGCAAAATTTTGTAACTAACATTATTGTAAATAAAGACTGGTTATTTGTAAGTGATTACGATGATTCTATTCCTAATGGAAATACTCCTTATTATAGCGGAGGTACTGTTTTTGTATATCAAAAGATGCAAGGTGAACTTATATTTCATAAGAAAATAACAATCCCTTCTCATGCTGGAAATTTCTTCAATCGGTTTGGATATGATTTGGCTGTACAAGCAGATGAATTGATAGTAGGTTCTCCGATGACGACAGGAAATTCTTTCCGCTCAGGTTCAGTATATGTATTCAACAAAGATTTGGGTGGAGAGAATAATTGGGGATTGTCTCAGAAAATATCCCCAGAACCTCAAGTAGGAAATGCATGGATTGGCTTTGGATATGGTTTGGGAATTAGTGAAAAATCACTCATGATAGCAGCTCCTGATTTTTCTGCTAAAGCGCTGTATCACTATAAAAAAGATGGGGATATATGGAAATTAGAAGAGAAGGTAATTCCAACTGGAGTTAAAGGTTTTATGGAAATCGCTTATAATGGAACGGATTTCTTAACAGCTGATACCGATTTTCTATACCAAATTGGCGAATCTGCTGTATTGAAAGGAGGAGATAGAGGTATTTGTGATGAAGACACGCTTTCGCTTGTTATGAAATTTCCACGCAAGGCGAAATCTCCTTTCCATGTCTCTTATAAAATAAATAATGATGTTTTTTTCAGAAATAACATTGTAGATGGAGATACAATTCAAGTCGTTGGAACAGGAGAGGATTACGAAATTGGTTTTAGTTCTGTTACAGACAATGATGGAAAAGAGTTGTCGATTTCAAAATCCACCAAGCTATCTTCTGTTCCAGTACATAATTTAAACTTTACAGGAGATGCTACTGTTTGCGAAGGTCAAACTGCCGAATTAAGTCTGAGAATTCCAAGACCTGAGGGAATTGAAATTAGTCAACATTTTTTTAGTCGTTTTAATGTATATGGAACTGTAAATGATAGAGATACTACTTTCTACAATGTGAGCCCAAATCATAAATTCAATATTTCTCCTTCTGTAGGTAAAACGACTTATGAAATCAATCGAATTGAAACTTCATTTGGCTGTGTGAGAGAAAGTGAATTCATTAAGAATAGAACCATAGTGCAGGTGAAGCGGTCGCCAACGGCTGTTTTCTCACTTTTGAATGATACTATATGTTCAGGAACTCCCTTGACTGCTAGTTCCCAAAGTGTTAATTTCAATACTTTAAATTGGCTTTTAAATGGAGTTTCAGTTGGGGATCAAAGCGAACTAAATTACTTAGCAACTAGTCTAGTTTCTTCTGACCTTAAATTGGTTGCAGAACTACAAGGGTGTTTTGATACAGCAAGTATGCCTGTTTCAGTAATTTTTCAGCCTGAAGTTAATTTAGATGCAGATAAATTTTGCCTTGATGACTCAGCGCAATTCACTTTTAATGGAATTGTTGACTCCCTCACTGCATTCAATTGGAAGCTAAACGGGCAAATTATCTCAAAGGAAAAATATCCCGTTCACAAGTTTTCGGCTAGTGGGGATTATCAACTATTTTTGGAGGTGAACAATCAAGGGAAATGCTTTTCCAGCTCAGAAAAAAGTATTGTAGCAAATCCTTCTCCTCAATCACAATTTTATGTAGATAATAATTGTGAGTTCCAACTAACAAATTTCCGATTTGACGGCATCTCTGCCTCTCCCAATAATTTCTTTAATTGGGAAATTTATAATTCTACAAATCAACTGATAGAGGCCTCTTTTAATCAGAGTTTTACTATTGGATTAGATGTTGGAAATTATTCCGCCAATTTAGTTGTAAAAAGTGACCTCGGTTGCTCGAACGCTGAAATTCAACACTTCATGGTTTACGAAAACTCCAAGCCAAGAATAAGTAGAGAAAATCCTTTTTCGAAGAAGTTAGTCGCTGTCACATCAAGTGAAAACGTGATTTCATATCAATGGTATCGAAACAATAATGAGTTGTCAGATTTCTACGGTGGAAATAATGTGGAAATTGAAGCTTACGATTCTGGATGGTACAAAGTAGCGGTTTTGTATGAAGGAGAGTGCTTAAACACCTCCGACTCTGTTTATATAAGTTTAGAGGTAATTGCATCACTTGAAGGCTATGGCTTAGAATTGATTACATATTATCCAAATCCTAGTAACGATTATTTAACAATCAATTTCCATGGAAATAAAGATTTAAAGCTTTCAATTTGCGATATAAATGGGAAAGCAATGCAAAGTTACTTCATGAATTCCACAACCACATTTGATATTTCTAAACTAGATAATGGAATTTACTTCTTGAGATTTTCTTTAAGAGATTCTGTACTTACGAGAAAGTGGATAAAATCAGATTGATTTACTCTCCCAAATCATTTTTCAACATTTCCTGCATGATTGCTGAAAAGCGGGTTTCAAAATCTGCTGAAAGTCAAGAATAAAAGACAGTACGGAAACGCTAATCCAAAAGGCGAATGAATAGCTGGATTAAAGTCTGAAACTATTTTAGCTTCTGACAAAGGAATTTATAGGTTGGAATATCAAGGGAAGATTGGTTATTTGAAACCGAGTGGGGGATGAGTTTGGAAGGTGGAGTAGGAGGGAGTTGAGGGCAAGGAGTAAATAAGAAAGAATTATAGCAAGGTTTCTTTTCTCTTTATTCCTTTTTTGTTTTCTTAGAAGAACTACCAAACATCTTCTTCTCCCATTCCATTAATACTGACATTGTTGGTTTTGTTTGGACTGTAAGAAATGCCAAGTTACTTTTGAAAAAAAAATGACTTACAAGTTTCCGGAAGTCGAAATAAAATAATTGATAGAGAAATGGCAAAAAAACTCACTTACGAATCGGCATCAAAAGAATTAGAAGAAATAAGGGATGCTTTGGAAAGCAATGAGATTTCTATAGATAAACTCTCTGAAAAGGTAAAAAGAGCGCATGAGCTAATTCAATTCTGCCGAGAGAAGTTGAGAAGTACAGAAGAGGACTTGGCTAAAATTGTGGAACAGTAAATAGAGGGAATTATCATTACTTGCTTCATACTATCAGTTGATTTTATCAACTGTAATCTACTCCTGTCATTTTACCTATTTCCAATTTTTCTCACTAAATTCGCTCATGGCAAGTTGGAGAATGGATGATTGCCAAAATTTTAGTCACAGAAAATTTATATGGAAAACTTCGTAGTCTCGGCTCGGAAATACAGACCTTCAGAATTTAGTACCGTAGTTGGGCAACAGCACATTACGGGTACGTTGAAAAACGCTATAAATAGTGGTCAGTTGGCGCAAGCATTTTTGTTTTGTGGCCCTCGTGGAGTTGGTAAAACAACTTGCGCTCGTATTTTGGCGAAAACAATCAACTGTGAGAATAGAAATGAGTCTGGAGAGCCATGCAATGAATGTACTTCCTGCACAAGTTTTAACAACGGAACTTCCTACAATGTAGTGGAATTAGATGCTGCTTCCAACAACTCGGTAGATGATATTCGGAATTTGGTTGATCAAGTTCGCTATCCTCCGCAAGCGGGTTCAAAAAAAGTATATATTATTGATGAGGTTCACATGCTTTCCAATCAGGCTTTCAATGCTTTTTTGAAGACTTTGGAAGAACCTCCAAGTTATGCCATTTTTATTCTGGCGACTACGGAAAAACATAAAATAATTCCTACCATTCTGTCTCGCTGTCAGATTTTCGATTTCAATAGAATCCAAGTTTCTGATATCTCCAACCAGCTTTTGGATATTGCGGGAAAAGAGGGAATTGATACCGAACAGGAAGCTTTGCACTTGATTGCCCAAAAGGCAGATGGTGCAATGCGTGATGCACTCTCGCTTTTTGATATGATTGTAACTTTCTCGGAAGACAGAAAGATTACCTATCAGAAAACTATTGAGAATCTTCATATTCTTGATTACGATTATTACTTCCGAATTACAGATGCGCTTTTGGATGAAAAGCTATCGGATGCTTTGCTCATTTTCGATGAGATTATCCGAAATGGCTTCGATGGACATAACTTCATAGTTGGCTTGTGCGAGCATTTCCGAAATCTATTAGTTTGTAAGGATTCTGCTACAATTAAGTTGATGGAAGTTTCTGAATCTGTCAAGAAACGCTATCAGGAACAGGCCGAAAAAGCCTCACAGTCTTTCCTGCTTTCTGGTCTGAATTTGGGTTCTCAATGCGATTTTAGCTATAAAATGAGTAAAAATCAACGGCTTCATGTGGAGTTGGCGCTGATGAAGATGGCACATTTGAATAAAGCTGTTCAGCTCGCTTCCGAATTGGAGGACTTAAAAAAAAAATTAAATTAAGAAAGCAACAGAAGGCGGAAACTACTTCGCAAGTTGCAGATGACACCCCAAGCTATGCTTCCCGAATGGGGAATGCGCAGGTAAAAAAAGTGTTCAAGAAGACACCAAAAACTGCTACTTCCATTACCCAAGCGCAGGAGACTGTCAACGAAAAGGAGTCTCAGCAATCAGAACAAATCCAAAAAGCGAAGGAAAGAGCAAGTATTCAAAGAAATTCAATTTTCGATGCTTCCGACCTAAAACAAGCTTGGGAAGACTACGCCAATTCTGATGAGGTAACCAACAGCCCAATTATTGCAACCATTATGAAGGGTTGCAAATATGAATTGCTAGATAATCATAAAATCTTACTCTATCTCAACAATACTTTGCAGGAAACGCAATTCAACCGTCTCCAACCAAAACTTCTAAAAGCTTTACGAGACGAATTGCAGAATGATTTAATCATGGTGGGTTCTGAGTTTAAGGAACTTTCGCAAAATGAACAATCCAAACGGCTCTATACTGATGATGATAAGCTGAAATTCTTGATGGAGGAATATCCTGTTTTTGCTGATTTGAAAGAGAAATTAGGGCTTACGTTTTTGTAAAAGCTGAAAACCATTAGTGATTGGTTTTCAACAGAACAGTAAATTGTGCTCCTTTTCCCGCTTCACTTTGAAGAACTACTTTTCCACCTAGTCTTTCAGTAAGCGTTCTGACAATTGCTAGCCCCAAACCAGTAGAGTGCTCGCCAGCGGTGGGTTTGGCACTCAGTTTTGTGAATTTCTTAAAGGCTTTATTTTGGTCATATTTGCTAAAACCTGGGCCTTGGTCGGAAACTTTAAAATAGATTTCCTCATCCTGTTTTCCCCAATTGATAGTAACTTTCTTTCCTTTTGGAGAGAATTTGATAGCATTGGAGACCAAATTATCCATAATTCTATCCATTAAAGACTCATTTGAACTGATTTCTAACGAGTTGTCTCCTTCATAAAGGAGTTTAATATCTTTTTCTTGTGCAGTAACCTGAAATCGTTCTGCCAAATTTTGAATGAATTCCGAAATTAAGATAGTAGTTTTCTGTAATGTCAGTTCTGACTGTTCGTAAGCAGTTACATCTAAAATATCTCGAATAAGGTTTCTTCCATTTTCAGTTGCTTTTTCAATTCCTTTCAAATTCTCATGTTGCTCGGCATCCAAACCTCCAATTAAGCTCATTATTTGCACATAGCCTTTCACTCTATTGAGTGGAGCTTTCAAATCGTGAGCAACAATTCCCATCAAAGCATCTTTTTCTTGGTTGACCGATTCTAGTTTCTCATGTGTCATTTTCAAAGATTCATATTGCTCGTCCAGCTCTTTTCTTTGCTGTTTAGACATTTTCAAAATTCGCTCAACCTGCCTGTGTTTCCATAGCATCAGAAACATAATGGCGAGTGAAAAGCCAATGAATCCAAACAAGTAGATGTCTTTTTGCTCGTGTTCTTCTATCGAATTTGCATTTTTCAGTTGCTCTTCTTTCAATAGCAGATTTTCTTGTTCGGCTTTCACTAAAGACATTCGGCCTTCAATCTTCCCAATTTCCTTACTTTTTTCTTCATTCAGAATTGAATCTAGTAGAGAAGTGTATTTGCGTTGGAAGTCAAGTGCTTCCTCATAATTATTTTGGTCCGAGGCTATTTTGGAAAGCGATTCGTACGCTTTGGAACGAGCAACAGAGTTTGCAACACTTTTTGTCATCTCTAACACACTCAGGAAATTCTTTTTTGCTTTCGTCATATTCCCTTTATGTAGATTGAGTACTCCAAGTTGGAGTTTTGTTTGGGTGGCAAGCTGTTTATTTGAAGAGTTTGACATGATTCGTTCTGCCAATTCTGCATAATTCAACCCTGAAGAATAATTTTCTTGGAGAGAGTAAGTTTTGGATTTGGCTAGAAAAACCTCTGCCATACTTGCAGAATCGTTTAAATGGATGGCAAGGTTCTGCGCTTTTTCAAGCAGTTTTAAAGCAGTTTCATACTCATTTTGCTGATGCCTGATTTTTGATATTTCTATGATAGCGGAGATTTGCCCCAACTCATTGCCAAGCCGTTCTCTGACTTCTAATGATTTTTCGCTCATTTCAATTGCCTCTTCATACTTTTTCTGACTTTGTAGGACTCTCGAAAGGCTTTGGTAACAATAGGATTTCCCATCATCATTTTCTATTGTATTGAAAATAGCGAGTGCCTGATAAAAATATTTGTAGGCTGTGGCATAATTAGCCCGACTGAAATGAACCCTGCCAAAACTATTATAGGCATGCGCCAATTGAAGGGAATCATCTTGCAATATAGATTCTTCCAATGCCTTCTGATGAAATTCGAGCGATTTCATGAGTGCCGATTTGTAGAAATGCGCCACGCCCATAAAGTTGTAAACTTTGGGCAAATCTTCTTTGTAAGATTTTTGTGCAATTTGAAAGGCTTGTTCAAACCAAACCAAAGAGCTATCTGGTGCAGTCTCCCGATAAGCCCAACCCAAATCCAATATGAGCTTCAGTTTTAATTTTCCATCAGCAACAGCAATTCTCTCTTTCATCTTCTGAATTTCAGATTTCGGGTTCCCGAAACAGAAGGAGGAAGTAAAAAAAAATAGTACGTAAATATATATATATATTATTCTGTGCATGAATCAAGTTTGGTGGAGCCCATCTATTTCCCAACTAGAAGTTATCTAATATTATAATTTAATGCAATTCAAAAGCGTAAATTGATTTAAATCATATACTCTTGGGGCTTTTCAATGAAGTAAGTTTATTGGAGTTTACATTCAATTATTAAACCATTAATCTTTCAGCAATAACATTTCAAACTCCGTAAATCCCTTACGGTTTGTCAATTACCTTCACTTTCATATGTTTTTTTAACCAAAATTTTTAGGAAATGAAAATCGAAAAATTGAAATCAAATGGGCAATTATTTTTATAGCTGTCCTCTTACTTTGGATGTGTTTTGAAAAGGCAATGGGTTGGTATTCAGATAAAATTGCCGACCACACCACCATGACGAACTTCTTTGCATTTGTGGCAATCGCTATATACGCTTTTGCCTTACTCGACAAGAGAAAATCTAGCTATGACGGCTTCATGACTTGGAAGCAAGGGTTTGTGAGTGGGATAGTTCTCTCGCTATTCATTACATTACTGAATCCGTTGGCAACATTATTAATCCATAAGGTGATTTCTCCAGAATATTTCCCTAATATTATTGCCTACGCCATAGAATCGGGGCAAGCGACTAAAGAAGAAGCAAAAGCATATTTTACGCTAAGTAGCTATTTGGTACAAGGTGCTATTTTCTCTCTTATAGTTGGGGTATTCACGTCTGCAATTGTAGCATTTTTCGTAAAAAGGAAACCAAAAGAGAGTTTGGTTTAGGTGGAAAATTCGGTAATAATAGTCAGGGAAATAGAAAACACACATGTGAATTTATGAGCTAGCGTATGAAATCGAATCAGTTTCTTTATTTCCCAAAAAAAGCCAACCTATTTCCATAGCTTGGCTTTTAAGCACGTTGTGCTATTTATTATCGGGATGCCGAACCACGGGATTCGCACTCTTTTGTACTTATCTATAAATGAGATTGTTAAAAACTCAAAACAGGAAAATATTTAAGCTAGACTACTTAAGAGTTCTTCCATTGCTCAAAACAGGAAAACGCAAACAAATTACATATCCAAATAGTCCCCAAAATACACATATAAGGCAATCAGAAGCCCGGATACCAAAAGTGCAATCATTGCCTGTGTCGCTACTGTGCTGGCAACAGGTCGTTGTCTCGCCTGAAAAGCATCGGAGATTCTTTCTCGTGCTTTCTCATAATCTTCAGCAGTTTTAAGTTTCCTTTTTGCACCTTCCATAAACTCCGCCCTTTTTTCCTGCTCCTCTTTCTCTTCATCATAATACATAGGCTCATAGCCAAATTGCCTATGTTTCGGAAGGTTGAATAAGCCTTTAAATTTCATCATATCGTTATTATTTAATTGTTTATATCAAAACCAAGTATTCATTTTCATAACGCTACCAAGTAAGAAAAGATACATGAGTTTATAGGCGAATTGGTGCAATTGTGATTTGGCGAACTAAAAACACATTCCCCATCCGCAAATCAACTTATCATCTAGGTTCTGTAATCCCCATTGACTCATAAATGGCATCATTGATTTTCTCTCGGATATCTTCTTTAATAAGAACTGTATTCCTAGCATAAGGATTGATTCGATTAGAGAGAAAAATATAAACCAAATCATACTTCGGGTCAATCCAAACTGCCGTTCCCGTGAAGCCTGTATGCCCAAATGTTTTTCGTGAAGCATATTTGGAAGTCGCTCCACCATGGCCGCTACGCACAGGTTTATCCCAGCCAATTCCTCTGCGGTTGCCGTTGGAGTAGGAATAAGGCGTGGTATTGAAACGGCTGACCACATTTGGTTTCAAGTATTGTTTTCCACCATAGAAACCATCTTGCAAATTCATTTGAGCCAGAATAGCTATATCGTTGGCATTGCTGAAAATGCCAGCGTGCCCACCAACTCCACCAATCAAAGCGGCACCTGGGTCATGCACATAACCTTGCACCAAAGCTTCCCGATAATCTGTATCGTATTCGGTCGGAGCAATTCTGCTTTTAGGGAATTTCTGCAAAGGCAAATAAGTCATGGTGGAAACTCCTAAAGGCGAGTAAAACTCTCGCTCCACATAATCATTCAATTTCATATTCACTTTATTCTCAATTGCCCACATTAGCAAATAAAAACCCATATCGCTATATCTGTAAGTGTATGAACGATAAAGGTTTCTGCGAGGTCGCATTCTCTGCTCGTAAGTCCATTTTTTGACAGAGTCGGGAATGGCTTTGTGCGCATAAAGCGAAGGCTTAATTTCTATTGGATATTCTTCAGATTTTTGGAATGAGAAATAACCCTTTTTGTAAGTGCTTCCGTTTGGAGTCATCAAATAAGAAAAGTGAGGAATGTAACTCCACAAACCAGCCTGATGAGTTAAAATCTCTTTCCAAACCAAATTCTGCTTGGTTGTCCCTTTCGCTTCGGGCAAATAATCGATTACTTTCTTGTTGAGGTCAAACTCGCCCTCGCCCTCCAGCTTCATTAAAGCTTGAAGCGTGGAAGTCACTTTCGTGAGCGAAGCAACATCATAAATCGTGTTATTATCTATTTTTCTAGCTTTCGAGTAGCTTGTGTAACCGTAAGATTCCTCAAAAATCACTTGCCCTTTTCTTGCCACCAACACTTGGCAACCAGGTGTGGCAGAAATTCGCATGGCGTAATTGACAACTTTATCAATTTTTCGCTTCAATTGCGCACCGTTCATTCCCACACTTTCGGGGAGAGAATATTTTAAGCGTTTTAGATTGACAACATCAAAACCCGTATTTACTTTTATGGTGGCAGAAGCCGAAACGGGCAATCTTGCTTGGTTGGAGATTGCTCCAAATAAAACCTGAGGTGCCACTTTTTCCATCATTTCATCGCCATCATAAGCGCAGGTCAAATAAGTTGCCGACTCGAAATTCTTCAAACTATATGCATTTCCAAAAGGCACAACCACTACTTTAGTCTCCTTTGAAAGTCGCTTAATAAATTCAATAGTGTTGGAGTGGATCCCGTAATTCTTACTTCTACTGTTATTCATTTTCATCACTCCAACCACCACAATATCTTCGTCTTTTACTTTTGCCAGAATACTCTGGTAAACCGAAATGGCAGAAGATTTCTGTGGAATAGCATGATGCGTAAATGGCGCATATTTAGAAAGGTAAGTTTGGAAAGTATTCCCCAAGCCTTTTCCAATCACTACGGAAGCGAATTTTTTGCCTGCCAAGTCTTTGAAAGGAAGCAAATTATCGGGGTTTTTCACGACTGTAAATGCCTGCCCGTATAAATTCTCTTTCACTAACAATGCTTTCGGGCTGTTCAAATCGGCATACAAACTCTCAATTTTGATTGGCTTGATTTTATTCAATCCAACCCAATATTTCCCTCTCAAAATTTTCTTGACTCGTTCATCAATTTCTGCCCAACTGATTTTGCCATTCTCAATGGATTTCTTAATTGCCAAAATGCCTTTTTCCACACTTTCAGAGAATAGCAACACATCATTTCCAGCCAGCAGCGCTTTGGAATCGACCTCTCCAGAAGAATAATATTTGGCAACTCCTTTCATCTCCAAAGCATCGGTAAAAATTAACCCTTTGAAGCCCAAACTGTCTTTCAGTAATCCGTTGACCACTTTTGGGGAAAGTGTGGTTGCTTGGTTTTTAGTATTATCGTAAGCAGGAATGTACAAATGTGCCACCATTATGCTCTGAACTCCCTCAGCAATCAATCGCTTGAAGGGATACAACTCTACGCTATCTAACCGAGCCTTATCGTGGTTGATAATGGGCAAAGTCAAATGAGAATCTGCATCCGTATCGCCATGACCAGGGAAATGCTTGGCATTCGCCATCACACCATTTCCCTGCATTCCCTTCATGTAGGCAATTCCTTTTTCGGAAACATTTTCCTTGTCTTCTCCGAAAGAACGAGTCCCAATCACAGGATTCGCAGGATTTACATTCACATCTACCACGGGCGCAAAATTGACCTGTACGCCTAAACGTTTGCATTGTCGAGCAATCTCCTTGCCCATCGCAAAAATGTGTTTATTATCTCCAATTGCGCCCAAAGTCATTTGCCTTGGGTAGCTAATTGTGCTGTCTCTCAGGCGCATTCCCAAACCCCATTCCGCATCCATCGAAATCATGAGTGGAATTTTGGCAATGGATTGGTAACGATTCGTCAGTTTTGCTTGTTTCACAGGTCCGCCCTGCATAAAAATTAAACCGCCAATGTGGTATTTGGTAATTAAACTCTCAATGTGTTTCTGGTGTGCCAAATCTCGGTTGGAGTAAGCTGCCATCATAAACAATTGCCCAATTTTCTCTTCCTCACTCATTTTCGAAAACACTTGCTCTACCCATGCAGATTCGGTTTCCTGTCTATTTTTCAGTACTTCTGGCTTCGGAGCAAAGCCCATTCCTGTCAGAATGAGAATTAGGATAATGATAAATAGAATAATTCCTCTAGGTAAATAAGACATTCGGGTTCGTTTGGTGGTTCGTAGATATTTGGTTTGTACTACGCATGAAAGAACAACAAATGTACCACCAAATTGAAAAGGAAAGAAGGATTTCGGAATTTGAGAATGAAGTTTTGATTGAATTTCAACTCCTTTTAGGTTGGATTTTGTTAGTTGGGAGTTGATGAGTGGCTATGGAGTAAATTACAAAGCCGAACGATAGTGAATCAATAAACAAAATTTTTGGTTTCAAAAAAAAACATATAGTTGATTAGCGGCTTATATAAATGTAACTTGCCATTTAAGCATATAATTTTATTGGGCAGTTGTTCTTTAGGAGATTGAAAATAAACTATGGCATTTATAGACAGAATACTTCATGAGCCGTCTTATGGTTGGCAAAATGAAACTGGGGAATTAGTAACTCCTACAAGTAAAGTGCTTTTTGAGGAAGCCTTTGACAAAACAAACATCTTCAAAAGCCGGAAAAATTGGCTTCCTGCCTCCGCAATATTCATGATTGCCTGCCTATTGCCTTTCTTTTATTTCTTCGTAACCCAATATTTAAACTTACTCACTTTATCGGCTTTATTCTTTTATGCCATGATTGTGATGAGTACGCATGGCACTATTTGGTATCACCGCTACTGCACCCATAAATCTTATACATTCAGTCATCCCATCTGGAGGTTCATCACCCAAAACCTAGTGATTAGAACCATGCCTGAAGAAGTTTACGTGATTTCACATCATGTGCATCACGTAAAATCTGACGAGCCAGGAGATCCATATAACTCAAAAGCTGGGTTTTTATATTGTATGCTTTCCGATTTCAATCACCAAAGTATAGCAAGGGATTTAGATGAGCAAGAGTATGGAAAACTAAAACGTTTTTTGTCATCTACTGGTGTGCAAACACATAGCTATAAAAACTACCAAAAATGGGGAACGCTCGCCACACCGCTATATACTTTTGGCTTGTGGGCAATGAATTGGGCGTTTTGGATTGCCGTTTTTTATGCCATTGGAGGCGCTGCTTTGGTGTGTGCTACCTTTAGCGGAGCCATGTTTTGGTATCTTCTAGTGCGTGCCTTTAATTACACAGGACACGGAAAAGGCAAAGTTGCCCATAAAGACGGGATAGATTTCGATAGGAGGAACTTGTCTATCAATCAGACTAGACCAGGCTTATTTTCGGGAGAGTGGCACAATAACCATCACCTTTACCCAAATAGTGCCAGAGCTGGATTTCTCCCCTATCAGATTGATACTGCATGGATTTATATCTATTGCCTTTCAAAAATAGGAGCGGTTTCGTCTTACAAAGACTCTAAAAAGGAGTTCTTAGAGAAGTATATAGAATAACCAGTAATATAAGTGGTTCTCTGACAAATTTTGTGCAAGTCAATTACAGCCCCAGGGCAACCGCACCTAATTTAGGCGATTTAACCCTAGTTTTCTTATGATATAATTGTTATACGAAAACAATTATATATTGTGTTAAGTAATATGGCTCTATCGTGAATTTGGTTAAAAGGTATAACAAAACTAAGATTTGAAGAAATTACTTGTTTTTCGAGTTTGTTAAAACTCGAAAAACAAGCAATAAAACTGGTTCAAGCGGGGCTTCCCAAGCGTCCACACTTGAACCTAATAACTTAAACTTCAAAATCATGAATTGCACTCAATACCCA
>JBLIFI010000013.1:0-23342 GCA_047633715.1 Flammeovirgaceae bacterium | reverse complement strand
GCTAATAAACTCATTCATATTGCAGGGCAACCGCACCTAATTTAGGCGATTTAACCCTAGTTTTCTTATGATATAATTGTTACACGAAAACAATTATATATTGTGTTAAGTAATATTTTATAATAATCGCATAACAATCAAATTAAGTCTTTAAAAAAAATAATATGACAGTTAAGATATGATATAATTGGGGATTTGCTGAAATATTAGAAATCAAAACTGTATAAAATCATTCAATAATTACGTTTTAAGAGAATATTGAATGATTTTACATCAAAAAAGTGTGTTTTTTGATGCGGTTGCCCTGATTCATATTGGGTTTCAAAGAATTGCCAAAGGCTCTGAGCAAGGCTCAATCCAACCCATTTTTCAAAAAAAACACTTGTTCTAAACTTAGAAGAACAAGTGTTTTTTGCTAGCATCGAAACGTAAGCTTTCTTATATTACAATACCTCAATCACAAAATTGTGGTTTGTATAAATACAAATATCTGCTGCTACAGTCAGACCTTCTTTCACTATTTCTTCTGCAGTTAGGTGTTTTGCATGCTTTTTCAAAGCCAATGCTGCTGCTTGGGCATACATACTTCCTGAGCCAATTGATGCCACATCATTATCTGGCCCAAGAACATCTCCCGTTCCAGATATAGTTAGAATTTCGTCTTTATCGGCAACAATCATCATGGCTTCGAGCTTACGCAAATAGCGATCAGTTCGCCATTCTTTTGCCAATTCAATGGCAGCTCTTTTCATATTTCCGCTATAAGCTCCTAGCTTTTCGTCAAACTTCTCCATCAAAGCAAAAGCATCTGCGGTAGAACCTGCAAAGCCAATCACAATTTTGCCATCTTGCAATTTGCGGATTTTCTTTACTTTAGTTTTAGCAACTGTATTTCCCATAGTCGCTTGCCCATCTGCCCCAATGGCAATTTGTCCGTTGTGTGAAACGGCAAGCACGGTTGTCGATCGTATTTTTATCATTTTTCTTGGTTGTGAGTACAGAATTTATTGCTGAGGCTTTTTTTGACTCAAACAACAGTTAGATTTTGATTCATTTCAAAAACAAAACCTAAAGAGTTTATGCTGACAAAGTTTCCACAAAGTGGAATTAGACAGCAACACTATTATCTCTCAAGGCATCGTTCAATGAGGTTTTCAAATCTGTGCTGGCTTTTCGTTTACCAATAATAATGGCGCAACCCACGCTATATTCTCCTGCGGGGAATTTTTTGACATAACTCCCAGGAATTACGACTGAACGCTCTGGAACATAGCCTTTATACTCAATTGGTTCATTTCCAGTTACATCAATAATTTTTGATGAGCCTGTGATGGTTACATTTGCTCCCAAAACTGCTTCTTTCCCAACTCTCACACCTTCCACCAAAATACAACGAGAGCCAATGAAAGCTCCATCTTCTATAATAGTTGGTGCAGCTTGAACAGGTTCTAGCACTCCGCCTAATCCAACCCCGCCACTCAAATGCACATTTTTGCCAACTTGTGCACAACTGCCCACGGTTGCCCAAGTATCTACCATCGTTCCTGAATCTACATAAGCACCAATGTTTATGTAGGAAGGCATCATAATCACACCTTTATTCACGAATGAACCATAGCGAGCAATAGCGTGAGGAACAACTCGCACACCTAACTCTGCATAATTTTGTTTCAAGGCAATTTTGTCATGGAACTCAAATGGCCCAACTTTAATGGTTTCCATTTTTTGGAGTGGGAAGTAAAGAATAACCGCTTTTTTAACCCATTCGTTCACTTTCCAGCCATCACCTTCTGGCTGAGCAACTCTTAAAACACCTTTGTCTAATTCGCTAACAACGTGTTCTACTGCCTGCACAGTTTCTTTTTCCTTTAGGAGCTCTCTGTTCTCCCAAGCATTCTCTATAATATTCTGAATTTGCATTTTATAATTTCTTTAGGGTTGGATTTGGCTTGGAAACACTCAAATCAATCAAGAGGTTTCTCAATACTCGCAATTTATTGAAGAAATGAGAAGTTGGCAATCTGACCGACTTATTTTATATGGATGGATTGGAAATTGGAGAATCAAATACGAACAAAGTCTTATCGAAGCAAAACATAGCGTGATTTTATTCCACATTCCATTGCTCTAAATCATTGACAAGTCTTGGCAACCTTCCTTCGAGCCATTCCATGAGAGTTTCAGGCTTAAACTCTTTATCTTTTGTTTCAATTACCCAAGAAAGGAAATTATTCGGTCCTCCATTCAAGTATGGTGGTGGAGAAGCAGGATAGAAAATGGTTGGTAACCTTTCATCTAATGACAAATAATTTACTACATGACCAAATTCTTGGATAACGCTCCAAGCCAATTCATTTGGGTGTACGTCTAAATGCAGAAAAGAGTCTTTGCGTATAATGCTTGCCTTTGGATATAAGGCACAAGTGGACACTTGCGCTATATTTAGTTTGATTATTTTTTTGAAAACTGCATTTAGACGTACACCCATTCATTTTCTATATCTATTGAAAATTTTACCCACCAAAAACCATCTTCATCTCCAAAAGAAATTGTTTTTTGCATGCTAGGAATCCTTTCCAGATAGTCTATGAGGGTCTTAAATACTATTTCGTTCATTCAAGTAGGATTACTTCTTTATTTATTTATTTTTCCTTTCTTACTATTTCACTACTTGAACTAAATCCAATTCTTCCGCTTGAACCAAATATAGGTCAATATCACGATTAAGAGCATGATTCCAACCACAACTGGGTAGCTCATTTCATGGTGGAGTTCTGGCATGTAATCGAAGTTCATTCCGTAAAGCCCAACAATGAAAGTCAGAGGAAGAAAGAAAACTGAGAAAATGGTCAGAACGCCCATTACCTCGTTGGTTCTGTGCGAGGCAAGGGAAATATGGAGATTGAGCAAGTTATTCACATTTTCATGAATAGCATCTGCCATGAAATAGAGCGATTCGGAACTCTCTATCAGGTCTGTGGTAAATGGGCTATTTGAAGTATCATAACGCTTAAATTTATTGAATACATCTTTCGTCAGCAACATCATCCGCTTAAAAACAGAAGCTCGCCTTTTAATGATGTAAAGATTTTGAATCAGCTTCTCAGAGTTTTTTGCCTTATCAAATATCCTTCTTTCGTGCTCATCCATTTCCAAATCATCTTTATACAAACCTTCCTCAAAGGTCTTGATGACTGCATCGGAAATGCTATTAAAAAGATGGTTTCTGGTTGCGTCTTCTATGTTCTGATAGTTTCCCCACTCCTTTCCTAAATCCATCAAAAACTTTTCAGGCTTTCTGTGGATTGTGATAATATAATTATCGCTACTGAAAATGGCTATTTTATTAGTAAGTGAACGCAAATCATCCGCCTCCCGCTTTGCCTGAGCATCTCGGATTCGGAGAATAACAAATAGAGTTTGGTCAATTAATTCACACTTTGGCAAATGATAGGGCGAGAGACAATCTTTCACAGCCGCAGGATGAAGGTCATATTTTTCTGTCAGCTCTTCATAATCTTCTGCCGAAGGAAGTGTTACATCTATCCACTCAAAATTGTTTTTTGTATCTTGAAATATAGTTTTAATCATTTTCTTGGCTTCTGATTTAGGGAATTTTTGACTTTTCGATAAAAATCATTCTCACTCCAACTTTCCAATTACTTCGAATTTATCGAACACATTTTCGTTGTGTGGCGCATCTGCCAGCTCTTCGGTTAAATCTTGCCCTGCCCAATGTTCATAATGTTTCCCATTTCGCCAAAGCCTGGATTTGGAAACATCGTAAATCAGCCCATTGTAGGCACACCAGATTTCCTCTCGGTCTTGTCCATTTCTTAAAGCGAGCTGTGAGCGTGTGTAGTTTCTGAGTTCGGACATATTTCTGCATAAAAAAACCGAAAGTGTGAGCTTTCGGAGTGTTGTTATAGTTTTGGTTGGATATCAATAAATATCCTGGCCCGTGATTTCGTGTTCCAAATCGTCTGCCACTTTGGCAACTTCTCTGATTATATATTTAATTTCTTCTCTGTTGCTCAACTCCAAGTTTGCATCGGACTCCACTTCCATATAATCTTCATCAATCACTACTTTGGAATAAACCAGCCTGTGATTGAGCTCCAGCATTTTTTTGAAATCAATTTTATCTGGAAACTCATCCAATCGGCAAATTTTGGACATGAATATAATCATATCTCCTTCGCCTTTATCTTTTATGAAACTCTTGACACTTTGAGTTCTACCATTGGGCAATTTCAAATTCATTGCTCCGCTATCTCCTGTGTAGTCTAGATAAATTCCGTCTAGCTCTTCGGCTAATTCAGTGAAAAAATCATGAATGTTTTCGTCTTTCATAGCGCATTGAGTTTAGGGAGTGGGAAATGGTTTATTTTTTGATAAATTTCTCAGTTCTATTGTCAAAAATTAAGTAATAAATTCCTGTTTTTAAGGAAGAGCAGTTTACATTTTCGCCTCTGCCAGACATCACACTGTTTCCGTAAGCGTCTCTAATTTCGTAATCTGTGGTTCGGGAAAAAGTCAATTTCTCGGAAACCCGTTGCGGGGAGAAGGTAATATTTTCCCGTTTAGATAAAAAGGTTACTTCATCGGAATAATATGTTTTCCCAGAAATTGCTAAGTATTTCAATCTATATTTATTCTCTCCAGCATGATGATCAAGAGGCTTTCTATATTCGTTGCTTGCTTTTCCTCTTCCATCCACGGCACGTTCCATATTCCAAACGTTGTGTTCAAATTTTTCTATGAAGAACTTGCCCAATCGTTTCTCTCCTTTTGTTTTCCAATGGATTTGGTGATCATCCATATCCATAAAAATAAATTGGAATTCATCTTTTACTCGAATGGCATTTGGGTTAATGACTTTCGGCTCACAGCCATCGGAATGGTAAATCTCGATTTTGATTTTGCCTCCTTCTGAAAAAGAAGAAAGATCTATTGTGAAAACCGATGTCTTTGGGCCATCCATGTGTTTCTTTCCATTCACATAAATATCTTTAATGCAATAGTTGCTTTCCCCATCGTGTGGGTTTTGCACATACAGATTACTGCCATGGTAAACTCCACTTAGAACCAATTCCCCAGCGGTTAAATTACCCATGAAGAACAGACAAAGCAGAAATGACAATAGTAGTTTATACATAGTTTTTTGGTGGTTTTATCAAAGTTTATGCGAAAAAACCTTGAATTCTCACTCCAAAGTTACAAATAAATCAGTAAGAAGGTAAGAAAAAGAGTAAAATCTTACTTCGGAACCGACCTCTAATTACTCAACAAAAAGCCCTTTGTATGAAAAACAATGAATTTAGCAATTACTTAGTTTAAGGTAGCACAAAATTAAGGTTTAGCAAAACTGTAATTATAATTAGAAACGTTGTTGATTTGTTTTATTATTTGAATTGTACGAATTAACAAGACAATTGAGAGAAAGATAAAAAAAACGGGAATAGACCCTGAGGGAAAGCATAACCTAAATAGGGAGGCAATAAAAGATTGATTGCCAACTTTTTCATTTTTGATAGATTGATATGCGTCAGCTATTTCCTAACCAATTTAGAAACGGTTCATTAATTTGGTTAAAAAGAAGTTAGAAAATTGATTGGCTTGCTGGAAAAACTGTAAGGTTTTATTGTTCTAATGATATTCGTTCACGCTCTTCTTTTAACTTATCCTGTAACTCAAAATTTTGAGGGTTTTCTAATGTTTGCTCATAGAGTTTTACATATTCTGGATAATCGCTATACCTGACTTTTATGGTGGACTTATCTTAATGTAAGAAGCAGAAAGCCAATTGAGAAGAACAGGAAGAAAAGAATTCGAATGAGGTTTTTTCTATAAAATACCAACGAAGTGTCTTTAAAATAGGGAATAATGAAGAAAAGAGTCAAAATAAATAAACTCCCACTTCCTAATATTAACATTCCCTTCCCTCCTGGAAGGTGTTCTGTGATGAAAAAAGAACCATTGATTATTATAGCGAAAGAAAACCCTGTAAATACTGTCAGCATTATTCGAGAAGCGTTTGTATCTGAATAGGCTTCTTTCTTAAAGACTTTTCGGAGAGGGATATCATTCAGTAATAGAAAGCTAAAAACTCCATATAGTTCTGCCAAAGAAAACAGTGCAATAGCAAATAAGTTAGTTCCTATGATTTGATAAGATTTAAGCACTGCCGAAAACAAGCAGACAACAATAAGGAAAACTTCTAACTTCTTCATTTTTGATAGATTGATGTGAATATGTTTTTGTGTAAAAGTAGAACTTCCCAACCAATTAGGAAATGGTTTATGCAATCACCAAATAAGTAATCCTCCACTCATAAAAATTTGATAATTTCCTCGAACTGTTAGAAGGGTTTGTATGTTCGTAGATTCAAGAACTAAAAATCTATTTTTTCAATTCCGAATATTCCCCGATATGGAAACCTCTACCTTGACTGACAACACTGAAATTTCAGCAGACTGTTTTGAGCAAACTCAAATCCCTTTTGAGGAAACGGGGCTTTTCTCGGCTATTTTCCTCGATTATATCCAAGAAAAAGAATCGCTCCAACCATTTTATGGCAACTTTCCTAAGTTGGCGAATTTCCCAAAGCAGCTTGAGCTAAAAAAAGAGTTCCCTCAGCAGAATCGGGAAATTCTTGCGATGGTTTTGCAGAATCAGTATAAGGGAATTGAAAATGCGCCAACTGCTCAGATTGAGAAACTGAAAAATCAGAATACGTTCACGGTGACAACTGGGCATCAGCTCAATATATTTTCGGGTCCGCTTTATTTCATCTATAAAATTGTCAGCACAATCAATTTGGCGAGGCAACTTCAGGCAGCCTTTCCAAAATATCATTTCGTGCCTGTTTATTGGATGGCTACGGAAGACCATGATTTTGAAGAGATTAGTTATTTTCGATTGTTCGGGAAAAAGTTTGAGTGGACGCGAGAAGCAAAAGGCGCAGTTGGTAGACTTTCTACAGCTGGATTGGGCGATTTGATGGCGGAGATTTCCGAAATGCCAGACTTTTTCAAATCTGCTTATGACAGCGGAAAGAACTTGGCACAAGCCACTCGGGAATATGTGCATCATTTATTTGGGAAATATGATTTGCTGATTTTGGATGCAGATGACTGCAAACTAAAATCGCAATTTGTGGATGTGATGAAAGCCGATATTTTCGAACAGAAAACTTCGGAGAAAGCCTTGGAAACTAGCCGAAAATTGGAAATCGCAGGTTATGGTTCTCAAATTTTCATTCGGGAAATCAACTTTTTCTATCTGGAAGATGGTTTGCGTTCAAGAATTGAGCAACAAGGAGAGGATTTCCAAATTGTAGATACTGAGTTGAAATTTAGCAAAGCTGAGTTGGGGAAATTGATGGAAACCAATCCAGAAAAATTCAGCCCAAATGTGGCTTTGCGCCCAGTTTACCAAGAGGTGATTCTGCCAAACTTAGCTTATTTGGGCGGTCCTTCCGAAGTAGCTTATTGGTTTCAGTTGAAAGGAATTTTTGGCGAGATGCAAGTTCCGTTCCCAATGCTGATGCCGAGAAACTTTGCTTTGGTGGTCAATTCTGTGAACTCCAAACGAATGAAAAAGCTGAATGTCTCTGCCAAAGACTTGTTTCAAGATGAAGATACTTTGCGGAAACAGTTTGTGTTGGAGAATGCAGAAAGTGAAGTGATGCTCGGGGCGCAAATTGGTTTGCTGAATGATGTCTTTTCACAAGTAGTAGGCAAAGCGGTGGAGATTGATAAATCGTTGGAAGGTTTTGTGAAAGCCGAAGAGCAAAAGGCAATTAAGAGTCTTCAAAATATTGAAAAACGCCTTCGTAAATCGGAAGAACGCAATCAGGAAACTTCGGTAAAACAGCTCCTGAAAATCAAACAACAACTATTCCCTGACGGAAGCCCACAGGAACGAAAAGATAATTTCCTAAACTTCTACATCAACGATTCCCAATTTATTGAGACGCTTCTGAAGGCTTTCAATCCGTTGGATTATAGCATGAATGTGTTGACAGATAAATAGTAGAAAATTTACCGATTTAGATTACAATATTATGTAGGTTATTCTTCCCAGAAGAACCTTATTTTGTTGGATTCAGTAAGTTGAATTATCGGAAGAAGAGGAATCTGCGGAAAGCTTGAAATAACAATTACTCCAACTGATTACTTGCGCCTAAATGCAATCTGACTCCGAATCCAAGCGTATAAGGTTTTGCCAAAACTGTGGAGTTTTCAGAAGTAAATGAGCGAAAATAGTAATTGACCGTTGGGCCAAAGCCGATTTGGGAATTTTCGGAAACCCTTTTCTTCCATTCATAACCCAATAAAACAGAAGGATGGAAAAATCCATTCTTTTCGAGAATCAATGGACTTTTATCTGTGAATTTAGAGTGAATCAAAAAATCCAGACCTACTCCTACTCGAAGCGACTGGTTGGTTTTACTTGAGAAAATGGATTTATTTATTCCTCCTTTCAATCCGATTAGGTGGAAATTGGTATTTTCAGAAGTGGCAATGGTTATCTCATTTCCGCCAACACCTCCACTATTTAAGGCTGATGATGAAAAACTAGGGTCAAAAAACTCACGACTATCGCTATTGATACTAACAACTATCGGTTTGCTTCTGAACTCTAGCCTTTTTCTGAGCAAAGAATAATTAGCAGAAAAATAAACTTTCAGCTTGTTTTTAATCTCCTTTTCTACTCCAATTCCCAAAGAGAAGCCAAGGTTCCTTGTGGAAAATGACTGTGGTTTGTTTGGGTTCTCCAAAATTTCAACAGCAGTATTATCGGAATAGCGCATAAAAGTATAGTTTGGAGAAATCTCCAACACAGCATTCCACTTTTTTTTAGGAGAGGAATACTGAATTTGCTGACTTTGGATTGAAAAACTGGCCAAAACTGACTCAGTCAGTAAAGTACTCGCCTTTATCATTTTCAAATCAATCAACCTCTTTTCAGCTAACAGAATAGAATTATTTACTTCCTGATTCTTTTTATTTAAACTAACAATAATTACTGGTGTTACTTCTTCCTTATCGGAAGCTTCAAAAGTTGGTTTGATCTTTTTATTTACATTTATGGAGAGAATTGGTTTCGAGTTTCTTTTAGTGGCAATTGCTGCTTTCAATTCTATCGCTACATTTTGCTTTGGTAAATCATTTGCTTTTTCTACTGCTAACTGAGCAGGCTTTTGGGTTGCTTCTTTATTGCGAACAGATTGTTTTCCTTGGTTATTTTCATGGAAAGCTGATTGCTTTTGTTTGTCATTTTCTGTTTTTCTTTCATAGCGTACAGAGTCATTAGCGGTTTCTTCATTCATTAGAATGTCAAGCATTCCAGATGTTCCACCGAGGAAAAAGAGGAAGAGTATTGGCAACATTCGTTTCCACCAGCTTTTGGTAGGGGTTTTGGTTTGCTCAGCAATAGTTCCCCATGCAAGACTTGGTGGCGCATGCTCAAAACCCGAAAGTTTTTCTTGAACTTTCTTTTCTAAGCCGTCATATTGATTGTTACCTTCCATCTAATTTCAATATGTTTTGATAAACCCATTTATTCCCAAGCCATTCAGCTCTTTCCTCAATAGTATTTTTGCTCTTGATAGTTGCGATTTAGAAGTCCCCAACGAAATTTCCAGCATTTTGGCAATTTCGTCATGTTTGTAGCCTTCCATAATGTATAAGTTGAAAACAATTCGGCAACCTTGGGGCAGTTTTTCAATCAAACCCAATAATTCTTGCTGACTGATTTGGTCGATGACACTTTCCGAATCATCATGAGAAGTTTCCAAACTTTCTGAATCGGAATGATAATAATGCTTCTTTTCTTTGTGGTAATAGTTGATTGCTGTGTTTATGAAAATCCGTTTCATCCAAGGCTCCAGCAAATCAGAATCTTTCAGCTTTTTAATATTTTGGAAAACCTTGATAAAGCCCTCCTGAAAAATATCTTCGGCTTCTTCTATGTTTTTTGAATAGCGCACACAAAGTCCCATCATCTTGCCAGCAAAAAGTTGATAAATCTCTTTTTTGGCAGACTCATTCCCTTTCTGACAGGCTTTGATGAGTTCTTTATGGGTCATTTAAGTTGAATAGCTTTGTTCTTGCATGAACAATTTCAATATTGATACAAAATTTCCAGTTCAGAATCTGCCATTTCTAGTAGAACTGAATTTCCTCCTACTTGCAAGGCACTAATATCAAATGAGACTTCTTTGGCTAAGTAAGCTTGACATAATTCAGTGTTTTTCAGAAATAGCTTCAATTCTCTTTTCGCTGGCGTAGATTCTCTAACCTCTCCAGAATCTACCAATTTCAATTCCCAACTATCCCCACTGCAACCACTTGCGCTAAGATTTATGGTTAGGCAGTCTCCATCAATTCGTAAACTATTTATGGCAGGTTTAATCGTTGCAACCGAATCAAACTCTGTTGCGCTAACCACTACTGATTCAGAGCAACTAATATTTTGGTTATCCAGAAGTGAGATTTTCTGATTTACCTTATCTACAAAATCATGCAGATAACTCGGGATTGAGGGTTTATATTGGTCTATTCTCCATCTTCTGATATTTCCATTTTTGGAGTAAGAAATAGAAACCCCACCTTGGTCTGTACAATCTGGGCAACCAATTCTTTCATTTTGCTCGTTTAGCAATTCTAAAGGAAAACTAGTTGTCAAATCCTGAACTTTCAAGTATTCGCTATTGTCAAGTTTTTGGAAATCGAATTCTCTCCCCAAATAATCCTTTTTCAGGTCTTTGTAAAGTTCACCCTCTTTGATTAGGTAATTCTCTACACATGTCTCACCTGCGCAAAACCCATAGAAATGTCCAAAAACCAAATAATCACCTTCGCTCAAATCTACTCCAAACTCTTCTTCCTTATCGCAAGCAGAAAATGTAAAAACCAATAACAGGATAAATATTTCTCTAAAGAATTTCATCGTAAATAAATTTATAGTGAATGTAATTATGAAACTGGAAGGGAAGTCCTTCAATACTATTGACAGCAATAGATAGAAAAAGGTTGGAATAGATTGTGATTTTTTAAAGAAAACTTAAAAACCAGAAAAGCCCACTTCACGGAAGCGGGCTTTTCTGGTTTTATGTATGCCTCAGCTTATCAGAAACTCAATCTTAAATTCAGCCCTAAACTATAAGGCTTGGCAGAAATGGAAGATTTTTCAGTAAGCAGAGAAGAAAAGTAGTAATTAATGGTTGGAGAAATCCCAAGTGTCATCTTCTCGCCAAAAGGTCTGTTCCATTCATAACCCAAATAGGTAGAAGGATGAATCCAGTTTTTTTCCTCTAATATAACCATGCCTTTTGGTCGGGTTTTCAGGTGGAAAAGCCAATTTAAACCTCCTCCAAATTTCAGAAATTGATTTGGTTTCTCTGCGAAAACCTGATAGCGAATTCCGACATTGCTTGACAACAACTGATAGCGAATGGAGGCAGATACTTCATTCTTCTGGAAATTTGGAGTGACTTCTACTATTCCCACAGAGTCTAATATTGTAGAAAGCGAAGTAGGTCTGGCAGATTGGTAATTAAAATTGAGTTGTTTTCTCAACAAAGAGTAATTGAGTGAAGCATCCAATTTCACTCTCTCATAAATGTTTTTACTCACTCCAAAACCAACTGAAAAACCTAGATTTTCAGTAGTTAAATCAGCACTTTCATTGCCTTCCAAAATCCATTCGTCTTCTTTATTCGGAGCAATTCTTTCCGAAGTATAAAGCGTAGCTGTTTCCACAAAAAATGTCCACTTCTTTTTAGGCTTGCTTTCTTCTTTTGGTTGGATTTTTTGGATTCCTACAATTTGAGGAAGAATACTTCCCACAGAATCTATCAAATCTGTATTTGGAAAAATTGACTGGAGATTGATTTCCGATTGTTTTTCAATAGTATGATTTGTAATGATTGTGGTTTTTGATAAAACTCCACTTTTTTCTATAATATCTTCCGCTGAATCATACAAAACTGAATTTATCTCTTTCTCTGGATTCTTATCGCCTTTTATTTTCAGTTTTTCATTCTTTAGGTCTTTCTCTATAGTGCCAGACAAAAGTGAATCGCTGGCAGAGTCCGTAGGTCCTGCCAGACGTTGAACGGCTTTAACACCAACCTTCGGCAGGGTTTTCAACCGCTGCCGGGGTCTCATTTTTTTGAAATGTCTAGCATTATAGTTTTTCTCATTTCCTAAAATCACATGTATCTTATTTCTATGAATTGGGTTCAGGCTTATTTTTTCTGCCTTTGATATCGATTCTTCGTTTTGCAAAATCGCTTCATTCATCCCTATTTCCTCAACTATTTTAGTATCAAATTTCTCAACGATAGAATTGACTTCCTTGTCAGAAATTTTGCTTGGATTGACTCTGTCTCCAACCAATTCTGTTTTTTCCGAATCCGCTTTATCAGTCTCCGAATCAGCTGAATCCAACTGAAGGAAAACTGGAACACAACAAACAGGAATGAGTAAGAAAAGCCACGCAAAGCGTTTCCATTTATTCTTTTTGACAGGAGGAATCTGCTCGGAAATATTCTCCCAAGCCATTTTTGGAGGTACATCCTCAAACCCTTCCATTTTCTTTCGGAAGTGTTTCTCAAATTCGTTATCGTGGTAATTTTCTTCCATCTGCTTATTTTTGGCCTACTTGGTTGATTCCCACTTGTGCCAATTTTTTTTTCAGCATTGCTTTCGCCTTAGAAAGTTGCGATTTTGAAGTTCCAGTTGAAATATCGAGCACTTTAGCAATTTCATTATGCTTGAACCCTTCCATTACATATAAATTGAAAACCATTCTGTAGCCTTCTGGCAATTCGTTCACAAACACCAATAATTCTTGTTGACTAAGGTGCTCAATTGCATCAAGCGCATGGCTTTGCGATAAATCTAATTCTTCTGAGTCGAAATGATTATGATGCTTTTTGTTTTTGTGGTAATAGGTAATTGCTGTATTCACGAATACTCTTTTCAGCCAAGGTTCGAGTTTTTCTGAACTGCTCAATTTGGAAATTCCTCCGAAAACCTTCACAAAACCATCCTGGAAAATATCTTCTGCCTCTTCCCTGTTTTGGGAATACCGCCTACAAAGCCCCATCATTCTATTGGCAAAAAGAGTATAGAGCGACTCTTGAGCCACTTTATTACCTTTCCCGCATCCTTTTATGATTTCCTTATCGGTCATTTAAGCTAAAAAAATATTTTTTAGTTGAAAAGTAAGTGTTTCCGAATCCAAAAAATAAAGATTCGGAAACACTCATAGTTTATCGAAAAGAAACAATTATTGAGAAATAATTAGGTCTATAGTACTTGTGTTAGAAACATTTGTTGAATTCCCCACTTCCACAATCCTATATTCTTCTACTACAGAACCAGTATAATTTGGTGTTACCACAAAATACAATTGTTTGTCAATTGCCACAAACTGTCCACTTTGCGCAGTTGGGTTCGGGATTTCTATATAGAAATCATTCACATTGCAAGTTTCATCATTTGCTAATGCATTGAATCCAAGACTAAAAGCAACATCATTATCACTAATATTCAGAGAGTCTCTAATATACTGCGGAATCTGGAACACCGCACTCGCATCTGTTGCAAGTGAATAACCTAACGAATCCTCCCTTGTTGTTAATTGACAAGATGAATCATTCTCTACAAATAAGAAAACAGTTGCCTCCGAACAGTTATTGTCTATACAGTATCCATAAGTAAACTGGTCTTGGCCTGCATAATCTTGATTTGGTGTGTAAGTTAGAATACTAAAATTCTGATGTTCAAACTCAAGAGTTCCGTTCTGTGGTAAGGCAGAGATGAAAAAATTGCTAGAATCTCCTGCTCCACATTCGAACGAATCATTACTAAGTACATTAAAAATAGCTCCATTACCATCATTCATGACATTATAGTTGTCATCTTGGAGAGTAAAAGAACAATTAGTCTCCTTATTTTTGATATTTATAACCAATAAACCTGTGCCAAGTTCTTGCCCATCAGAATATACAGCATAAACTACATAGTCTGTGATTTGATCTAATTGAGATAATGCATTGAAAACGAGAATAGTGTCTAGAATAGTGTAAACTAGCTGCTGATTACGAACACTTGTAGCACCGTACTGCCCCTGAAGTGCCACTGTCAATGTAGACCAGTCCACTGAGTCTTCACAGAAATAGTCATTCATAAGCACACTAACTTCAACTTCTGAAACAATTCCTCCATTCATATAATATGTAGCAAAGTCAGTCATAATTCCATTTTGGCAAGGAATATTAGAAGAGTCTTGTTCCACATTAATTTCTACTGTGCCTGTTTGCTCGGTAGACGAGTTAGTGATTTTATAATTGAAAAAATCCTGTCCAGTAGTAAAATTTGCATTAGGGATGTAAAGCACTTGTCCGTTGGCAAGCACTTTAGCCGTTCCCTTTATTGGGCTCGAAGAAAGCGTCAAAGTAGCTTGCGTTCCCACAAAATCATTTCCCAATAAATTGATTATTGCAGGGCTTCCCGCTAGAATAGTCTGTTTGTCTCCTTCCGTCTGGATTGGGTTATTCTGTAAATCATCTGGAAGGTCATCATTTTCAAAAGAGTCGCAACTGAATGCGGTAATTCCTACAAAAAGTATAAGCGCGTATTTTAAAAATATCTTTCTCATTTGTTCTTGGTTTCTTTTGGATAAAAAAGTTTTGCCGGCTTTCAATAGGGCAGACTAAGGTTTATCTAAAAGGGTTGCCTAGCATCTGAAAAAAATATATGATATAGTGGGAAATCAGTAGTTTACATTCTGTGTAATAACAAAACAACAACTCTTTCGGAGTCGTTGTTTCCATTTCAATGATGGATAAAACTCATTACGTATAAATATTAACTATCTACATTTTCGAATAAATCATACAAAAGTCTCCTAGCAATTCTTTTGCTAGGAGACTTTATGAAATAACTTTCCAAGCCCCATCAAAGCGAAACTAGAACATCGCTTTAGGCCTCATAACTAATTACTATACCCAATTATTCTTGCTATGTATTGGTTTATAGCCATTACAGGCACAGTAGGTTTTTATGAATTCAATAATGATTATCACGAATGCTTTTTCCTTGTAACGATTATTGTTTTTATACCTATACGATTAAGGAAAATGGTACTATAAAGCCAATCGTAACAAATACTAATACACCAAAATATTTACTAGTGACATGTTCAATTCAAACTTGTATCTTTATGTACGCTTTCACTTATGAAAGAAACCCAAACACATCATTTAAGCTAACCCAATTTGCATGAAACTGTTCTTTTCCATCTTGCTATCAGTACTTCTGACAAACTCATTTGGGCAAAGCAGGCTTATATATAATGATTCAACAATGACGCAATTGAAACTCATTGCTGACTCCGTCAATCTGAATTTTCGTTCTTCTGAATTGGATACTCACGATGTTTCACCTCTTCAAACGAAAGGGCATTTTATCTCCATCACAAAAGAATTGATAGAAGATGCCTACAAGGCAATTGCTAGCGGAGTTAGTTGGGATGATTTCAAAACACAATTCCCCGAGTTGGAGGTAAAAGAAAACTTGTTGATTTATAAAGCCCCACACACATCCACTCGAATTGTGGAAACTTATGGCAAAGATGACACCTTGAAACAAACAAGTTACAGTTTTCTTAGTATGAACATCAATAGCGTAGATAATGTCAAAATCCGTCTTAATAAAAGACCATTCGATACTACCAAAGCAGGTAGTTGGGTTTTCACGCGCATTACGAATGTTTCATTGCGAGCTTTCTACATTGCAGAAGATTTCAAATCTGAAAACCTGTCTGAAAAATATGCTAGAATGGTGCAATATTCTAATCACATGATAGACACTTCCGTTACTCTTTTTAATGAGAATGCTACAGCCGACTATTATCATGCTATAGAAAAAGGAAGGTTTCCAGCAATAGACACTTTCAAAGCTTATGCTATTGAAATCACCAATCCGCCTGATCCAAGTAAATTTGAGGAGTATACGAAGTGGTCGAATGAGAAATATACTATTCTAGATACAAAAGCCCATAACAAAGAATTTAAAAAACGACTGAATGCCGCTGTGAAAGAAGCTCTGAAAAATAATGTAGCAGATCAAGAATTGGAGTTTTATACTTCCCGATATCATTCTAAGGAAGTTACACTTGCACTCAAAAGAAATAGGAAACCGTTTATTCAGTGCAATGCAGATAACAGCCCAAGCCGTCACAATTACAGTATTACCCTACTTTCAGCCGAAACTGCCAATTGGCAAGTATTTCTAAGAGCTCATTTGAACCTTATGAACCAAAATGACAGAAGAACTTATATCAAAGAGCTAGAGAATTTGGATATCAATATTGCAGATTTGCTATTGGGCATCTGTTTGAGAATTGAGAACCCGAGCAAAAATCATTATTTCGGCTCTATTCCACTAATTGGCAAAGTAGTGTCGGAATCAATATTCAGAAAGGAAATTGAAGAGTATCTAATCTCAATGATTGCAGACAATTCTTTAGATGATTACAACAGGGTTTTAATGTATTATCTTCTAAAGAATTATGTACATCAGGTTAAAGATGCTGATGAGAAAATAAGATGTGAGGTACTTCTAGAAAATAGCAATAATAGTTTGCCAGCTTATTTGGTAGAAAAGCTTTAGGAAGGTAAGTGATTGATAAAGTGTGTCCTCGGAAATGACTTTTAAGACCTTTCCGATGGTTAAATAGAACTAAGCTATAACTTATTTTGAAAATAGGCTTATTACTTCCCTTCCAAAAACTCAGGAAACTCATAAATAATTGCCCCATGTTCAGAATGCCCAAGATAGGCGTAGCCATCTAGTTGCAGTTTCTGCAAAATTTGGTTGGATTCTTCTAAAGATAGTTTGGTATTTGTAGCAAGTTCCACCGCAGTAATTTTACCATTCAGTTTCTGAGCTTGCTCCAAGGCAATTTGCTCATAGCCTTCCTCATCTGCATTTTTCTTCCCCTTTGCCGACCAACGAATAAGCAAAAAGCCCAAAGTGATGGGAATAATTCCAAAAGCTATCAACACTCCCATATCTCCAGAAGAATAGCCTTTCATACCCAATTTCGCCAAAAAGAGAAGCATCATTAACACACCAAAAATACCAATAAAAATTCCTGCTATTTTAGAAAGTATCTATTTCATAGTTGGAGAGTTTAAATGAGCGAATATTAAATGTAGGAAGTATTTGCAGAATGGGCAAAGGAAGAGCCTAATCTTTTAGCTCACCTACCTTCAAAATAGTATATCAGTTAGATGGTTGGCACAAATACAATCTGTGAAATAGTATTCAAAAAAAAGTCTCCTAGCAAAATAATTGCTAGGAGACTTTTTTGAGTTGTATAAGTAGAATTACTTGTTTTTTCCCTTTTTGGAAGCAGATTTTTTTGCTTTCGCTTTTTTAATCTTTTTTCCTTTTGTTATTGAGCTTTTCTTTGCTTGCTCTTTTTTAGATTTAGCTATTTTTTCCTTAGGTCCTTTGTTCTCTAAAGCACGTTCTTTTTTCTTTGCAGATTTTGCTTTGCCAACTCTGTACTTATCGAGCTTCATGGTCTTTTTAGTCTTCTTTTCTGATGTTTTTGTAGCCATAATACTTACTATTTTTTATTAGATTTTTTACTTTATTTATTCACTAAACAATATTTACTCCACTATCAATAGGGCAAGATATTGTCAACCAATGTCGCAAAGATAATCCAATGTTACCAAAACGTTAAGCAATCTGAGATTTATTTAATGATTTATTTATAATATATTTCGTAGACACAGCACTCAACAGAGCATTTGGAGGCTTTAATCTCAATAATTCCTTAAATTTGCTTTTTTCCTACTGAAAAACACATGAAAGTCAGAAATATCCTTTTGCTTACTTATTGGAGCTATAAAGACGGGTTGGTACAATCCACCCTCATACATGTGAAATTGCTTCGTAAGGTTTTACCAGCGTCCAGTTGGATTTACTTGTTCACTTTGGAGCAAGCAAAATTCAGGATGACCGAACGGGAAGTGGCAGATGCAGAAAAGGAATTGGCTCAATACCAAATCAAACTAATCCGATTCAACTATACCTCTTTTGGGCTGAAGGCAATGCTTAAAATGGTGGGAATGATTTTGAATCTTGCCAGAATATGCTTCACAAAAAATATTAGCCATATTCAATGCTGGTGCACTCCTGCTGGAGCAATTGGTTATATACTCTCTGTAATTACAGGCAAGGCATTGGTTGTAGAAAGCTTTGAACCCCATGCCGAGTCGATGGTAGAGAACGGAACTTGGGCAAAAGGCAGCAAGCAATTCAAAATACTTTTCCTTTTGGAGAAATTGCAAGCGAAACGGGCGAAAGCACTCATTGGCTGTGTGGAGAGCATGCAAAACTATATTGCTGAGAAATACAAAATCCAGCCCAAAAACTTTACTTGGAAACCTGCGCCTGTGGAGTTGGCAAAATTCACTCACTCCAAAAAGAAAGAGGCTGGTCTGATAAATAAATATGGGTTGGAAGATAAAGTCACCTGTGTTTATGCTGGGAAATTTGGCGGAATTTACCTCGACCAAGAAGTATTCGATTTCCTAGCAGTTTGCCAGAAATATTGGGGAGACCAATTCCGACTGCTTTTACTCACAAGCCATTCCGATAAGGAAATAGAGAGTTATGCAAAAAAAAGCGGTTTTGACACAAATAAGATGCTCAAAATATTTTTGCCACACTCCGAAATTCCCTCGCATATTGGGTTGGCAGATTTTGGCATTACTCCCGTAAAGCCAGTGCCGACCAAAAGATACTGCTCGCCCATAAAAGATGCAGAATATTGGGCAATGGGTTTGCCAATTGCCATTACTCCGAACATCTCTGACGATTCGGAAATCATAGAATCCAACCAAATTGGGACAATCATCAGCGATTTTTCTGAAGAAGGCTATTTGAGAAACATTCGGGAGATTGAAGAAATCCTGAATGGGAACTCGCAACTTCTATATGAAAAAACAAGAGCGATTGCCGAAAAATACCGAGGAGAACATCTTACTGAACAGGCTTATAGGCAAGTTTATAGCAATGGAAGTAAACTCTGATTGACTTGTTAATCTTTGCACCAATAACTTAAATAGCAACCTATCTTATTTAAGTTTTGACACGAAATACTTAATAACACCTCTTCTTAGTTAAGATATTGATGAAAAAATTAACTAAAGATGATTACTAATGAGTTATGAAAAGATTCAAGTCTGGATATTATACAGAACAAGGAACTTATAAAAGCTTTCAGCCGAGTACGATAAACCAAAAATGGAGTATCGGAAATATGGAGTTAATCAATCTTTTGAGTCAGGCTGACAGGCAGCTCGGAAGGTTGGATATGTATTCTGAGTACATTCCGAATATTGACTTATTCATCAGTATGCACGTACTGAAAGAGGCTACTCAATCAAGCAAAATAGAAGGTACCAAGACGAATATTGAAGAGGCTTTGCTAGATAAAGAAGATGTAGAAGATGAGAAAAGAGATGATTGGGAAGAAGTTCAGAATTACATAAATGCTTTGAATTCTGCGATTAAAAACCTTGAGAAACTACCATTTTCCTCTCGGTTGATTAAAGAAACCCATAAAATCCTTTTACAAGGAGTTAGAGGGAATCACAAACTGCCAGAAGAGTTTAGAAGTAGCCAGAATTGGATTGGAGGTGCAAGTATAAATGATGCTACATTTATTCCGCCTGTCCACACTAGTATTCATGAGTATATGGGAGATTTGGAGAAGTTTGTACACAATAGAGAGTTCTATTTCCCCGATTTGTTAAAAATAGCTTTGATTTATTATCAATTTGAGACAATTCACCCTTTTTTGGATGGAAATGGCAGAGTAGGCAGATTGATGATTACGCTTTATTTAGTGGAGAAAGGAATTCTCAAAAAACCAATTCTGTATTTGTCAGATTATTTCGAGAGGAATAGAACACTTTACTATGACAACCTGATGAGAGTAAGAGAAAAAAACGATTTGACACAATGGTTTAAATTCTTTCTTGTTGGGATTATTGAAACAACAAAAAGCGGCATCAATACCTTTGACAAAGTTCTTAAACTGCAAAAGGAAGTGGAACTCAAAATTCAAAATCTAGGTAGTCGGCAGAAAAATGCACAAGCTGTTACCAATTATTTATTTCAGCACCCAATAGTAGACGCTGGAAAAGTAAAAGAGTTGACTTCACTTTCATCGCCATCTGTATATAAATTGATTTCAGAATTAGAAAGTTGCGGAATCATCAAAGAAACAACTGGAGCAAAAAGAGGAAAAATCTACGCATTTAGAGAATATATAGATATTTTTAATTAAAAACATATTGTCTGTCTATAAAACCAAAATGAACCAACTCATATTTCCAAAAAACATCACGGGCTTTCATAATCTAAATAAACCCGCTCCGAGTCAGATTGGATTGGAGCGTTTCAAAGCCATTTGCATCACAATTAAAGCAGTTGGAGACTTCGATTTGATTCAATTTTTCGACTATTCCGAGCAAGGAAACAAAAGTTACCACCTCCAACTGATAGAGAAAGAAGGAAATGCCTATTTCATTTTCCTAAATAAATATGCGTCCTTCATTGCCTTCTCCGAGATTCTTGAAGAAAATTGGCAAAGCTGGAATGGAGAAGGAGAATTACCTAAAAATAGATATATTGACTTTCCCCAACTCACAAAATATTTCCAAACTGATTTTCAGATAATTCCACAAGAAATTTTGCTTTTGCCCATTGATGCCGACAATCCAAAAAGTGCCGAAGTCGTACAGAATCTAGAGGATGCAGAATTTGCCGAATTCTCCTATTTCGCACCGCAATGCCTGGGAAATATTGTTTTCAATAATTGGAGAAAATAATGTGCAAATGTGTGGATTTGTAAATGAAGAAATAGAATGAATTAGATGTTCAATTTTGCCTAAGGAATGGGGATTAAATAAATGCGTGTTTTGTTGCAGTTTATTTTTGCCTAGACTAGCACAAAAATAAAAAAAAGAAAATAATATCTTATTTAATTTCCGTTCCTAAAACTCTGTTGAACAATAATAAACAGTCAAGCTCACTATTTTTTGTCTTGATACTTACTACTTGATACATGATACTAGAATCACATCTCGCCCAAACTTCGCCCGAACCCATGAATTTGGAAATTGAGCGAGCAGAAGGAATTTATTTATATGACAAGCAAGGGAAAGCCTATATGGATTTAATTTCGGGAATTGCCGTCAGCAATTTGGGACACAAGCACCCGAAAGTGATTGAGGCAATCAAAAATCAGGTGGACAAATACTTGTTTGTGATGGTTTATGGCGAGTTTCAGCAAGAACCTCAATTGAAACTGGCTCAGAGATTAGCGGAATTACTTCCTCCGCAATTGAGCACAACTTATTTTGTTAATTCAGGAACGGAAGCCAACGAAGCTGCTTTGAAGTTAGCAAAACGAGTTACGGGCAGAACTGAAATGATTTCCTGCCATAAATCTTACCACGGAAGTACTCACGGCTCATTGAGCGTGTCGGGAAATGAAGTCAAAAAACAAGCTTTTCGTCCGCTTCTGCCCAGTGTGAAGTTCATGCACTTCAACAAAGAGGCAGATTTGGAAATGATTTCCAAGCAAACCGCTTGTGTAATCATAGAACCTGTGCAAGGCGATGCAGGCGTTCGGATTCCCGATAAAGAATACCTAAAAAAACTCCGACAGAAATGCACGGAAACTGGTGCTTTGCTAATTTTCGATGAAATTCAGACTGGATTTGGCAGAACGGGAACACTTTTCGCATTTGAGCAATTTGGGGCAATTCCCGACATTCTGACCACAGGAAAAGCCTTGGGCGGAGGAATGGCAATGGGCGCACTCACCGCTTCCAAAGAGTTGATGAATCAGTTCACTTTCAATCCAATGCTCGGGCATATTACCACTTTTGGCGGGCATCCTGTTTGTTGCGCTTCGGCTTTAGCAAGTTTAAATGTGTTGGTTGGAGACGGGATTATTGAGCGTGTGAATGAGAAAGGGCAACTTTTCAGAGATTTACTTCAACATGAATCCATTCGGGAAATTCGCTCTATCGGGCTAATGTTCGCCATAGAAATGGAGGACTTTGACATGGTTTATAAAGTGGTTCAAAATTGCCTGAAGCGTGGAGTAATCGGCTTTTGGTTTCTCTCTACAAAAAACAGCTTCCGAATTGCTCCACCGTTGATTATTTCGGAGGAGGAAATCAGAAAGGCTTGTAAATTGATTTTGGAAGCGGTAGATGAGGCAATTACTGAGTAGATAAGACGGATTTCCTAAAAATAGTTCTTTAATAGAAAGCCAAAAGGTTTACCAAAGAACCTTATTAAATTGAATAACGCTTTGAAATAATCTGCTTTTAAACCTAAAATACTGAGGCAAAAATCTTCTGTTTTTTTTCATCAATCAACATTAAAACATGTTTGCCTTTTTTTCTATGTTCTATCCTCTTTTCGTCCAAAGTCCAGTAAATAATAAGATTATTCGGGTGTACGTCAGAATGCAGATTTCTTTCTTTTATGTACTTCGCTCTTCCAGAGCGAAGTACATAAAACCGTTCTGGAAGAACGGTGTACAAGTTTCATTTATTGCAAAAAGTGATGTGTAATTACGAATCTGCATTTAGACGTACACCCGATTATTCTATTTCCTTCGGTGCGTGGGACACGCACCGAAGGAAATAGGTCTTTGAAAATAGCATTCTTATTTGAAAGACTGACCAATGTACTTACTCCCAACTACCCCAAAAAACCCTTCAAAAATAGCACAGAATTAAATTCCACATTCTCGCCCGCTTTGCCAAGTTCGATCTTGAGTTGAGACATAATAGAATCTACTGAATCTTTAGAAGCAGGTTTTGTAGAAAGTTTTTGCATGAAATTCTCCAGTACCAAATTGGCGATTTCCAAACGGGCGAAAACCCAATGAGCCGTGCTGGTTTCAGTTTCCTTAAACATGAATGAGAAAAGGGAACTCATGGCATAATTCAAAATTGTTTCTTTCTTTCCGTGTTCATCTACCACAAAATCAAGTAATTGCTGGCGGAGTGCCACGGCTTTGACAGATTGTGTGAGAAGCAATTGAACCGAATCTACATGTAATCTTTTTTCTTTCGGCACAGTTTCCAAGGCTTGGAAAGTTTGTTGTAAAGCAAGTGAGAGAATTGTTTTTTCTCCTACCAAATCAGTCACCCAAAGTGGGTTTTCAACTACTTGGTTGAGCAAGCTTCCAGTTAAATCTAAAGTCTGTTG
>JBLIFI010000012.1:0-23474 GCA_047633715.1 Flammeovirgaceae bacterium | reverse complement strand
TTACTCTGATTTATAGTAACGTAAAATATTATTTAGTACACCATAAGTAAGGAAATACAATTAGTTAGCATTTGTGTTTTAATTAAGAGTCTGATTTTCAGTTTCTTAATTTGCTATTTCACTCTGGCATCGGCCATCCAACTTTCTATTTCTATACTTGTACTTACACATCATTCATTCCATCCACTTATGTATCGGAAGGCTTCAAAGACAATTTGGATTTTATTTTTCTCAGGCTTGGTTTTCACAGCCATCTACATTACATCCATTTACTTCAATTGGTTCGATCTTTATGGCGGAATGCCACCTTTGAAGCAACTAGAAAACCCAAAAAATGAGTTGGCATCTCAACTCTATTCGGAAGATGGCGTACTTCTAGGAAAATACTTCCACGAAAACAGAACTCCTGTAGAATACTCCAACCTATCTCCAAACCTCACAAATGCGCTTTTGGCAACAGAAGATGTGCGATTTTACGAGCATAGCGGAATTGACATGACAGGTACAATTGCTATTGTTTGGTATTTGATTAAAGGAGACGATAGAGGTTCGAGTACGGTTTCTCAGCAATTGGCAAAAAACTTATTTAGGACTCGAGATGGATACAAAGGAAAACTGACAGGGCTTCCTAATAGGGTTTCTACCAAGTTCAAAGAGTGGATGTTGGCAATCCAAATTGAACGCTCTTATACTAAGAACGAAATCATGACCATGTATTTGAACACGGTAAATTTTGGCAGAAACACTTTCGGAATAAAAGTAGCTTCAGAAGTTTATTTCGGAACTACGCCCGATAGTTTGAATGTACAAGAAGCGGCCGTATTAGTTGGATTATTAAAAGCTCCCACCAAATATAATCCTATCAATAACCCGAAGCCAGAAGAGGCTTTGAGAAGGAGGAATACCGTTTTGAATCAGATGGAAAAATATGGCTACTTGACCGAGGTAGAATGCGACTCAATTAAAGAATTGGAGATTGACATCAGTAAATATGCCGTGGAAGACCACAATGAAGGCTTGGCAACTTATTTCCGAATTGTGGTATCCAACTACCTTAACAAATGGTGTGAAGCACGAGGGTTGGATTTGTATTCTGATGGATTGAAAGTATACACAACCATCAATGCCAAAATGCAAGCTCATGCAGAGAATGCCATGGAGAAGCACATGAAGGAGCAACAAGCCAAGTTCTCCAAAGAAATTAAAAACAAGATGCCTTGGCGAGATAAATGGGGACGTGAAATGAAGGATATGTTAGATCGTTCAATCAAAAAAACGGAGCATCATAGAGTTCTTAAACTGAAATATGGGAATAACTTCGAGGCAATCAAAAAGGAAATGAGCAAGTCTCATAAAATGACAGTTTTCGATTGGAATTCAGAAGGTTATTCGAAAGACACAACCATGACTTCTATTGATTCGCTGATTTATTACAAGAAATTCCTCCACTCAGGAATGATGTCGATGAACCCACATAATGGGCATATCAAAACTTGGGTGGGCGGATTGAATCATCGCTTTTTCAAATATGACCATGTAAATATCAATAGCAGAAGGCAACCTGGTTCTACTTTCAAGCCAGTTGTTTATGCCACGGCAATTGATAAAGCGGCTCAAGAGCCTTGTGGCTCAGTACAAGATATTCCGATTACATTCCAAAACCCCTCAGACCCAAGCAAACCTTGGACTCCAAAAAACTCTGACGGCTACTCACTCGAAACCTACACAATTCGTCAAGCTTTGGCAAGGTCAATCAATACGGCCGCAGCGGCTATGATTTATAGATTAAGTGGAGGTGACAACACAGGAGTAATTGGGGCGGAAAAGGTAGTGAAAACGGCTAGAAACCTTGGTATAAAAGCAAAACTAGATGCCGTTCCAGCTATTGCACTCGGTTCTAATGATGTATCTATTTATGAATTAGTTGGCGCTTACTCAGCCTTTGTAAACAATGGTGTTTGGACTGAACCAATTTTTATTACCAAGATTGAGGATAAAAATGGCAAAGTACTCCACGAGTTTGTACCACAGAAAAAGGAAGCCATGAGGGAGGAGACAGCTTACAAAATGGTGTATATGTTAATGGGCGGCTTACGAGAAAGCGGAGGAACTTCTTTAGGCTTGGGTCGCTACGATTTCATTAAAGACAATGATATTGGAGGTAAGACAGGAACGACTTCCAACAATTCAGATGCTTGGTATATGGGTATTTCCAAAGATTTGGTAACAGGCGTTTGGAGTGGTGGAGACGATAGAAGTATTCACTTCCGAAGTACTAGAAATGGACAAGGCGCAAGGCAAGCCATGCCCGCTTATGCCTATTTTATGGAAAGTATTTATAAAGACAACGAAATTGGAATGGAAAAAGGAAGATTTCCACGCCCACAATCAATCAAGTCAAATGAGTTTGATTGTGAATTGAGGAACCCCGATTTTGGCTCAAATAACGACTCGTCCCTTATTTATACAGAGTCAGGAGACGATATGAATTAAACTGGTAAGTTCCAAATAGAGTTCTTTTTTTAAACTGCAAATGGCTTCTTTATTGGGAGCTATTTGCAGTTTATTTGTTTTATAGGTAGGCATGGGAAAATCAATCAATTATAAGCAATACATTTTCTGCCAAACAGGCTAACTTTTCACTTCCTTCCAGCTCAATTTCGCACTTGATTGTGGCCTTTTTACCCTTTTTTGTGGAGTTAAAATCTGCCAAAGTAGCTTTGAGCCTAATCCGACCTCCAGCAGGAACGGGAGACATGAATCTTACTTTGTTTAAGCCGTAGTTAATCATGAGCTTTACATTGTTTACTTCCAAAACTTGTTCGAAAAACACGGGAATCATCGAAAGTATCAAGAAGCCGTGGGCAATAGTTGTTCCGAATGGAGATTCTTTTTTCGCTCGCTCTTCGTCCAAGTGAATCCATTGGAAATCTCCTGTTGCCTGAGCAAAATCGGCAATTTGTTTTTGGGAAATCTCAATCCAATCGCTTGTGCCAATTTCTTTGTGGAGACAACTCCCTAATTCTTCTGCATTCTCAAAAGTGCGTTTCATTTCTGTTTTTTTGATTATTACCACCACAATCTAGCAAAGAATATAGATATATGTTGTTTGGATTTAAGTTATTGCATAAATTTAAAACTTGTTATGAAATCATCGGAGATAAATAATCTTGCTTCAACCATTCGGTAATCTGCTACAACACTACTTGAATTATTGAAGTGTATTGACAATCTGATTTCTATCAAGAATAGCATTCCTAAGTAATTTAGCTTAAATATTTTCCTATTTCGAGTGCTTAATCACCTCATTTAAAGCTATATACAGAAATAGTAAATAGCACAACGTGCTTAATTCAATAATCATAACTAATTAGATGAAAATATCCGCCAAAAAATCTACGGAAAAACTATTGGTTCTGCGCTATTATAGTGGCTACGACATCGTAATCGTAACTACTATTCTTTCCTTTTTTTTAGCTGGATTGATGTATTGGTTTCTTTTCCCAAAAGCACATTTCGATGACTGGAAACATGTAGGTCCACTTTTAAAACGTACTCCCAACGAAGTGCTCTTTAGAGTACCCTTGCAGGAAAATCATCAGAATATCTATGTGCCACTCGATGCGCCATTTATCAGACATGTAGAAGAAAGTGCCGATTACGACTTAATTTTTATAGGCAGAACTTCAGAAAAAAGAAAAGTCAATAAAAAATACGAGTTGAAAGCAGCTACTTACCACACAAAAGAAGATGCTAAAAAGCACTACGATGAAGTGATGGCATTCCTTCGCTCTTCCGACCCTATTTTCCTAAATTTCCAAGCCTCCGTGGAAGACCGAAGAAGCCCTGAGGAGAAATGGCTGAAATACACGCCATTTCTAATCGCATTTATCGTGAGTTTTTTAGTCTTTATGATAAAATCCTCTTACCACCAGCTTATTTTAGACAAAAGAAATGGCAAAGGGAAGTTGCAGATTGGTAATCTTTTGATACGCACCAGTAAAATATTTGCAATTTCAGAACTGAAAGAAGCAACTTTAGACCAGAGTAAAAACGCTCTCAAAGACGATTCAAAACTCTTAAAACTCCAACTTCATTTAAACGGTAAAAAACTGACCGTTTGCAAATACTCCCCACCCTATGATGATGATAAGATGATTATAGCATTGGTACAACATGCCAGGCTTATCAACTGGTGGAAAGATGACAACTTCATGAGTAAATATGGAGACCGGGTTTTGGAAGAGACATGAGTTTTTTTTCTGCTCACTCCACACCTAATAAACTACAGAAGAGCTGAAGGTTTGCGTAAAACCTTCAGCTCTTCTTTCATCTTTCTGATTCTCATTTAAAATTGGCTTTGAAGCACAAAATCCAGAGTAAAAGCAGGAAAAATCCTAAATAATCTGTAAATAATCGGATTTTTGTCTAAATCTGTTTAAAATCGCAACTCTATAATACTACACGAGCCAATCGGCTCAAAAATAGATCGAATCAACAAAGTAAACCCATGAGAAAAATTACCCTATTACTCCTTTCATTAGGAATCTTCTTTTCAATAGCTGAAATTCAGGCTCAGGACTATAAAGTCAGCGTGAAAGATAACCCTACAAGCGGAACAGTTACCCTTTCCGAAAGTGGCGATTTCAAATATACGCCAAACACAGGCTTTGCAGGAGCAGACAAATTCACTTACGAAATATGTAATGAAGGAGATTGCAAGCCTGCCAATGTAAACATTACTGTCAGAGAATATTCGATTGACGATAATATAAATACCGTTTTTACCCCGATTACAAGGGTATTACAAACTATAGTTTTCTTTTCCATTCCTATTGATAGCGAAAAATTCACTCCTACAGATGACTCATTTACTTCAGAGATAGGTTCTTCTGTGGTAGAAGGAAACGTAGCGGGCAACGATTTTTCAACAGAATCTATTCCCTTCGTACTAATTTGGTTAGTAGTTGGCGCAATTTTCTTTACCATCTTTATGAAGTTTGTAAACTTCACAGCCTTTAAACACGCTTTAGATGTAGTAAGAGGAAAATATGACGACCCAAACAAGGATGTAGGAGAAGTTTCCCACTTTCAAGCATTAACTGCTGCACTTTCTGGTACGGTTGGAGTTGGCAACATTGCAGGTGTGGCATTAGCGATCTCCGCAGGTGGCCCAGGAGCAACTTTCTGGATGATTATGGCAGGACTTGTTGGAATGTCATCCAAATTTGTAGAGTGTACTTTAGGTGTGAAATACAGAAATATAAATGAAGATGGTTCTGTTTCTGGCGGGCCAATGTACTACCTCAGCAAAGGCTTGGCAAAACATGGCAAAGCAGGTTTGGGTAAGTTTTTGGCAGCCTTTTTTGCCATTGCCTGTATTGGCGGTTCGCTCGGAGGTGGAAACATGGTTCAAATTAACCAAGCTACACAACAATTTATAGATGTTACAGGCGGAGAGGCTAGTTTCTTATTCGGGAAAGGCTATATTTTCGGAATAGTTATGGCTGGCGTAGTCGGTTTGATTATTATCGGAGGAATTAAAAGTATTGCCAAAGTAACTGACAAGGTTGTTCCTTTCATGGTTGGAATTTATGTGCTTGCTGCCTTAGTAGTAATCTTCGCCAACATTGGAGAAGTTCCTACTGCTTTCGGAGAGATTCTCGCAGGGGCATTTACACCAAAAGGAATGTACGGAGGTTTGATTGGAGTTTTGATTGTAGGAATTCAAAGAGCTGCTTTCTCAAATGAAGCAGGAATTGGTTCTGCTTCCATTGCTCACTCTGCAGCCAAAACAGACGAGCCAATTTCTGAAGGAGTGGTTGCTTTATTAGAGCCATTTATTGACACAGTAGTAGTTTGTACAATGACCGCTTTGGTAATTGTAATCACAGGAAAATATGGCGGCACTACCGCAGGAATTACCTTGACTTCACAAGCTTTCGGTTCGGTTATTTCTTGGTTCCCTACCGTACTTTCTGTAGCCGTAATTCTTTTTGCACTTTCCACCATGATTTCTTGGTCTTACTACGGACTAAAAGCATGGACATATCTTTTAGGAGACTCCAAAGCAATGGAAGTTACTTATAAAGCATTGTATTGTGTATTCGTAGTAATTGGTTCTGCATTGAGTATTGGTAGTGTGTTCGACTTTGGAGATGCAATGATTTTCGCCATGGCATTCCCGAACGTATTAGGACTTTACTTCCTCGCACCTGAAATCAAGCAAGATTTGATTAGCTATATGAAGCGAATCAAATCAGGCGAAATCAAGAGATTCGATTAGAGAAATAAGATAATTATAATTTTGAAAGCCTACGTAAGAGATTACGTAGGCTTTTTTTGTTTTAGTTGGATTTCATGAATTGTTCATTGATGAGAAGAAACCAATCTATCCGAAACTCGCTATCAAATCCTCAGAGTTAAGCCAGCCAATTACATACCGCCAATTTCGGGGAATTGTTCACCAATTTGAACACTTTTTACCCCAAACCCAATCCGATTAAACTCCAAGCTCAATTTCGGTTTACCTTCCCCAAAATTGAATGCGGATGGTCAATTGTGGTGTTAATTCTACTTTAAGACTCTAACTAAAGTGTATTTTGAAAGATAAAAAAAAACACTTATTGTGCCTGTCAGAACCCATTCCATGTCGGCTCAATTCTGACAGTTCTTGGTAGGAGTTGCTCTCAAATCCGATGCGACTAGTAGCCAGTGCTATCGGCTTCGAGGAAAATGAAAAATGCATAGTAGATATTATCACGATTGATTTAGTAGTGCGAGATTTCATTCTCGCACAGGCGTAAAAACGTCATAAAATTTCGAGAAAACCAATCGCAATAAGGTCTAGCAGTATGCATTTTTTTATTAGAGGATTGTAGCCAAACCGCAACTAGCCGTCTGCATTCAATTTTGGGGAAACCAAATTTGTATTGAGCCTAGAATTTAATGTATCTGGTTTAGTGCAAACAGGCTTTCAATTGCTAAGCCACTCCCCAAAATTGGCGGAGTGCCGCCCAGCGACCTCTAACCAACTTAGTTAACTTCTCAGGCTCTTGTGGCGATTTCTCGGAAATATTGATTTCTTCTCATCAATGAACAATTTACGAAATCCAACAAAAGAATATACTGCGTAACATCAGCTCTAAGTATTTCCCCAATTAGTAAGATACGAACAACCATTTTTAATTTTATAAGAAAGCCCTGCTAGTTGTATTATGAAATCCTTACTATATTTGTTATTCGCCAAATCAATATAATGTAGAGAGATAGAACTAATCAGTATTTATGTTTTAAGCAAGAAACTGATTTTTCAATGCTTTAATTTACCATTTTACTCTCTTTCTATTTTGTACTTGTACTAATTGGCAATTGTTTATTTATTTAAAACTTCAGCAGTTGGATTGGAAATGAGACATAAAATGCTCATTTCATATACTCCAACAGCTATAAAGATATAATTTTATGGGATGTTCTTCTTGCGGAACAGAGGACGGTGCGCCCTCTGGCTGTGGAAATAAGGGCAATTGTTCAACGGGAGGTTGCAACATGCTCAATAGTTACGATTGGTTAAGTGATATGGATTTGCCAGGAATTGACCCTTTCGATGTAGTAGAAGTCAGATTCAAAGGAGGCAGAAAAGGCTTTTATAAGAATACACACCGTATTTTTCTCGAAAGTGGGGATGCCATTGTGCTTGAAGCACAAGGTGGCCATCATATTGGTCATGTCGCATTGCAGGGCGAGTTGGTAAAACTCCAAATGAAGAAAAAGAAAGTAAAAGAGAAAGATGAACTTCCAATTATTTATAGAAAGGCAAGTGAAAACGATCTCGAAAAGCTAAAAGAAGTTAAAAAGAGAGAGATGGTAACTATGTTTCGTAGCCGCCAGATTGCCAATGAGCTGAAACTCTCTATGAAACTTTCAGATGTAGAATATCAGGCAGATAATACGAAAGCAACTTTCTATTACTCAGCTGATGCTCGTGTAGATTTTCGTGATCTTATTAAACTATTGGCTGGAGAGTTCAAAGTTCGGGTGGAGATGCGCCAAATTAGTTTGAGAGAAGAGGCAGGAAGAATTGGCGGCATTGGTTCTTGTGGTCGGGAGTTATGTTGTTCCACTTGGCTGACCGATTTCCAAAGTGTTTCTACTAGTGCGGCTCGCTACCAAAACCTTTCGCTCAATCCACAAAAGCTTTCTGGGCAATGTGGCAGGCTGAAATGTTGCCTAAACTATGAATTGGAAACCTACCAAGATGCACTTATTGACATTCCGAAAGTGAATGCACCTTTGCAAATGGAAAAAGGTGAGGCAGTTTTGCAGAAAACAGATATTTTCAAGAAAACCATGTGGTTCAGCATACCTGGCGACTCTACTTGGGTTCCCGTGGATGCTTCTCGTGTGAAAGAAATTATTGAATACAATAAAGAAGGCAAGAAAGTCGCTTCATTGGAGTTGAATAATTGGTTAGAAAATCCATTGAAAGAACCAATAGGAAGAAAATCTGCTCCGCCAAGGGAAAATAGACCAAGAAAACAACAGAGTAGCCGAACGCAAGGTAATAAAGCGGAATCTCCAAAAAGTAACAGACCTGCTAAAAAAGGAGCAACTCCTGATAAGAAACAGGTAGTTAATGAGAAAACAAATAGCAGAAATAAGCCTGTAAAAACGTCAGAAGATAAGAAAGGCAACTCCTCACAAAAGCAAAAGCCTGTGGCAAAAAAGCAGGTTGAAAAAGATTCTAATCAAGGTAAAAGGAATCATATTCGGAAGAACAGAACGGGTAAAAAGCAACCTGAGAAGCCAGTAAACCAAAACGCTCCGAATCCACAAAAAAAGGAAGACGGAACTATTGATGCTCCCTCACAAAAACCAACTAATCAATCTCAATCTCCAAAAAAGTCAAATAGCAGAAATAATCGCTATAAAAATAGGAGAAAAGGAGAAAAGCCGAAAGAGAAACCTAGTTCTGAGAATCCTGTTTCAGGAGACGGAAATAAAGAGTAATTAAAAAGAGCCACGATTTTAAAATCGTGGCTCTTTTTAATTTAATTTGTGCCTCGCCTAAAATAACATCACAAAAAAAGACAAGTGTTACTATCCAAACCTCTCACCGACATTTCCCGCCCTAATTTTTCAAATCCTGTATTTAATAATAAATTGATTATCAGTTATTTAAATAGAAAATATGGCTTTTTATAAATTGTATTAAGCTTTTGGGAAATGGAGTTGAAAGTAACAATTAGTATTTTAATTATTACTTTCCCGTGAAATGAACAAAATTTAGCTTATTAGTTGTCAGACACCTTTGCATAAAATGGATATAAATAACTTTCTGATAATCAAATAATTAAGTGTTTTGTAGAAAATAAGCGATTTGTATTTTAATGGTGGGAAATGTCGGCTCTCAGAGTTAAGATTCTAAAATACACGGTACTATTTCTTCATATTGAAATTGAAAAATAGTGGGATAAAATACTCCTAAGTACATGTGCCAACAAAATGAGATATGAATGAGAACTCATAAATCAAAAAAGTAGAATTAGATAGTTCCAACATGAAAAGTGGCTACAAAATCCAAACAAATTCTAGCCAATTTCAACATCCTAAAAGCTTCCGAAAACCAATAAATTTCACTATTTTAGCACTCTATTGCATTAAATAAAAAGGTTCAAAATTAACAAGGCAGATTCATTGGTTTGTAATTCTATACTCAGAATTTAAAATACTAATAATCAAGCGCTTATATAAGTTAAATCCAGACAAAACAAATGGCTGAAAAAGAAGCAGAAAACAAAGGAAATTACTCAGCAGGTAATATCCAAGTATTAGAAGGCTTAGAGGCGGTAAGAAAAAGACCTGCGATGTACATTGGAGATATCGGAGTCAAAGGTTTGCACCACCTAATTTGGGAAGTTGTAGATAACTCGATTGATGAGGCAATGGCTGGCTATTGCGACACCATCACGGTGGAAATCATGGAAGACAATTCTGTTCAAGTGACAGACAACGGACGTGGAATCCCGACAGGAATACACGAAAAAGAAGGCAGGTCTGCTTTGGAAGTTGTTATGACCGTTCTCCATGCAGGTGGGAAATTCGATAAAGACACGTATAAGGTTTCTGGTGGATTGCACGGTGTGGGGGTTTCCTGTGTGAATGCGCTTTCCAAAGATTTGAAAGTTACAGTTCAAAGAGAAGGCAAAAAATTTGAACAAGAATACAAAATCGGAATCCCACAATACCCTGTGAGAGAGATTGGGGACAGCGATATTACAGGAACTACGGTTCGGTTTTACCCAGATGACAGCATTTTCACGGTTTCCGAATTCAAATATGAAACGGTTGCCAACAGATTGCGTGAATTGTCATTCCTAAATGCGGGAATTAACATCGTAATGGTTGACCACCGAGGAACTGACGATGAAGGAAATAAATTAGGAGAAACTTTCCATTCGGAAGGTGGATTGAAGGAATTTGTTGCCTATTTGGATTCTTCTCGCCAAAACTTGATTCCCGAACCTATTTTTATGGAGGGAGAAAAAGATGGCGTGCCTGTTCAAGTGGCTTTGGTTTATAATACTTCCTTCTCAGAGAATGTATTTTCCTACGTAAACAACATTAACACTCACGAAGGCGGAACGCACATCACAGGTTTCCGAAGAGCGTTGACTCGTACTTTGAAAAGTTATGCCGACAAATCTGGCTTGCTCGACAAAGTAAAAGTAGATATTTCTGGAGATGATTTCCGTGAGGGATTGACTGCGGTTATCTCGGTAAAAGTAGCTGAACCACAATTTGAAGGGCAAACTAAAACCAAATTGGGTAACTCCGATGTGGCAAGTGCCGTGGATAGCACCATGACGGAAATTCTCCATAATTATTTGGAAGAAAATCCGAAAAATGCAAAAACCATTGTTCAGAAAGTTGTTTTGGCAGCGCAAGCCCGCCATGCAGCCAGAAAGGCAAGGGAAATGGTGCAGAGAAAGAACGTTTTGAGTGGAAGTGGTTTGCCAGGAAAACTTTCTGATTGTTCTGAAAAAGACCCTTCCAAATGTGAGATTTACTTGGTAGAGGGAGATTCCGCAGGTGGTTCTGCCAAGCAGGGAAGAGATCGTGAATTCCAAGCAATTTTGCCTTTGAGAGGTAAGATTCTGAATGTGGAAAAAGCACAGGAACACAGAATCTATGATAATGATGAAATTAAGAATATCATCATGGCTTTGGGTTTAAGCTTTGGGACTGAAGAAGATTCAAAGGCATTGAACATGACTAAGTTGCGTTACCACAAAATCGTAATCATGACAGATGCGGATATTGATGGTAGCCACATTAGAACTCTAATTCTTACCTTGTTCTTCCGCTACATGAAACCATTGATTGAGCAAGGTTACTTATACATTGCCCAACCACCTTTCTATCTCATCAAAAAAGGCAAGAAAGAAATTTATGCTTGGACTGAACAACAAAGAGAGCAAACTCTTTTTGAACTAGGAGACAATGCTTCAGTACAACGATACAAAGGTTTGGGTGAGATGAACCCCGAGCAACTTTGGACAACCACTATGAATCCAGAAAACAGAAGCTTGAAGCGTGTGGATATAGAATCTGCCGTAGAAGCTGACCATTTATTCTCTATGCTCATGGGCGATGACGTTCCACCAAGACGTGAATTCATTGAGAAGAATGCAAAATATGCAAACGTAGATGTTTAAAAGGTAGTATTGAGTATTGATGCGACTCGGCTTCGAGTAGTGAGCATTGAGATAAAACCTACTCGACTCATTATCTAAAAAATTGTCATTCTGACTTTAGGAAGAATCTATTTCTTAGTTCAAAGAGAAAGTTTCTTTCCAAAGCTAGAATGACATTTTTCATTTGACATTTTCTAATATGAAAAACTTATCTTTTTTTTGTTTACTTGTTTTACTTTCTTGTAACTCAAATGACGCAAAATTTGCAGATAAAATTAAGACTGATACGATTACAATCGTAGAAACCAGAATTGACACGGTTTATCTGCCAAAACCTAATATTGTTGAGGATGATTCAGTTCAATTGGCATTACAGAAAGAGTTTTACGTATATGAGAGATTACCGAATTGGCTTTTCTCAGAAAATGTGATGAATAGAAAGCTATTCTTCACAGAAGCTTACTCTTTCGACAATAGAATGAATCCACTTTATTTGGAAGGAGATTTTGATTCGGATGGATTGATAGATGTTGCTTTCCCAATTTCCAAAAGCAAATCTGACAAGAAGGGCTTTGCAATTATCCACAGAAAAGACTTTTCAATTCATATTATTGGCGCAGGAAATAATATTAAAGAAGGGTTTTCTGATGATTTAGCTTATTCAGATATTTGGAATATTAGCAGAGAAGAGAAATTAGTTTCTTCAGATGTGGAAAATCCAGAAAACTCAAAAACCTATTTCCCAAAAGGAAATTCTCTCAAAATAGAAATGTCAGAAATTGGTGGAGGAACTTTCTTCTGGAATGGAAAAGAATATGTTTATGTGCATCAGACTTGTTAGCTTTACGACTCCAACAAATTCGGCTTCGTAGCACTTACGTACTACGCTAAATACATGCCGTCCCGTTGGGACTTTAAATTGAAAAAAATGGTTGGTAAAAAACAATTTTAATAAGGTATCATTTCGTTATTTTTTTCTCTTGATACTTGATACTCAATACTTACTACTAAGAAATGGCAAAAGGATTAACTAAAATGAGCGAGGATTACTCGCGTTGGTATAATGAACTGGTAAAAAAGGCAGACTTGGCAGAAAACTCTGCAGTAAAAGGCTGTATGATTATCAAGCCTTATGGTTTCGCCATTTGGGAAAAGATGCAACAACAGTTGGACAAAATGTTCAAGGAAACTGGGCATAGCAATGCGTATTTCCCACTTTTTGTCCCCAAAAGTCTTTTTGAGGCAGAAGAGAAAAATGCAGAAGGTTTTGCCAAAGAATGTGCAGTTGTGACACATTACAGACTCAAAACAGACCCAAATGACTCTTCCAAACTAATTGTTGACCCAGATGCAAAGTTAGAGGAAGAATTAATTGTCCGCCCAACGAGTGAGGCAATTATTTGGAGTACTTACAAAAACTGGATTCAGTCTTACCGAGATTTACCTTTACTCATTAACCAATGGGCAAACGTAGTGCGTTGGGAAATGCGAACTCGTGTCTTTTTGAGAACTACAGAATTCTTGTGGCAAGAAGGACACACCGCTCACGCAACTAAGAAAGAGGCAATTGCTGAGACTGACCAAATGCTGAAAGTATATGCGAAATTTGCTGAAGAACACATGGCAATGCCTGTAGTTCAAGGTAGAAAAACTGAATCAGAGCGTTTTGCTGGAGCACAAGATACACTTTGTATCGAAGCTTTGATGCAAGATGGAAAAGCTTTGCAGGCAGGAACTTCCCACTTTTTAGGGCAGAATTTCGCTAAAGCATTCGATGTGAAGTTTGCTACCAAAGACAATAAAGAACAATATGTTTGGGGAACTTCTTGGGGAGTGAGCACTCGCTTGATGGGCGCATTAATTATGGCTCATTCGGATGATAATGGATTGGTTCTTCCGCCAAAACTCGCTCCGATTCATGCAGTAATTGTCCCAATCTTTAAAAACGAAGAGCAATTAGAAGCAGTTCGAGCAAAGGCAGAGTTTATCAAAAAATCACTCCAAGACAAAGGTTATAGTGTGAAGTTTGACGATAGAGAATCGCTTCGTCCAGGCTTTAAATTTGCCGAGTGGGAATTGAAAGGTGTTCCTGTTCGATTGGCAATTGGCGCAAGGGATTTGGAAAATGGAACAGTAGAAGTTGCCAGAAGAGATACTGGAGAGAAAGTCTCCAAAGAGTTAGATTCTGTGCATGATTTTATTCCAACGCTGTTAGATGAAATCCAAGAGAACATCTACCAAAAAGCCTTCAATTTCCGAAAAGAGAACACTACCAAGGTAGATTCTTACGAAGAATTCAAGGCCGTTTTGGAGAAAAAGAGTGGATTTATTCTCGCTCATTGGGACGGAACTAATGAGACAGAAGAGAAAATTCAACAGGAAACAAAAGCCACCATTCGCTGTATTCCTTTCGATGCAGAAGCCGAAGAAGGAGTTTGCATGTATTCTGGAAAACCTTCGAGGAAACGAGTTTTGTTTGCAAAAGCGTATTAGAACAGTAAGTAGTTATCAGTAAACAGAAAAGCATGAACTTATCTAAGGATATTATTTTTATTGCGTTTGCTTTGCTAATGACTGTTTTTGCTTGTAATCTATTGCATCAAACTGTTGCGGGAATGAATCCTGCTTTAGTAATTTCAGGGCATATCGTATTCTATATTTACTTGGCAATTTCGGTTTATGTAATTGTCAAAGAGAAGAATAGAAAAAGCAAAATACTTCAATCAGTAAGTATTTTGGCTTCTTTGGCAATGGTTTACTTATACATTGCTATCCAAAATACAGGCTTTTAGATTGGTAATTAAGAACTCGGATAATTTTCTAAATATCATATTTAGAAAATTATCCGAGTTCTTTTGAATTCGACTAAAGTCAAATATACAGTTGCAACTATGGATGAAAAACCAAAAACCTATTGCGATGCGGTTCAGACAATGAAGCCTGACAGCGCACACCATAAATATCATGATACTCAATATGGTTTCCCAATTGAATCTGACAATGAGCTGTTTGGTAGGTTGATTTTAGAAATCAATCAGGCGGGTTTGTCTTGGACAACTATTCTAAATAAGCAGGAAAACTTCCGAAAAGCCTATGATAATTTTGAAATTGAAGTAGTTGCCAACTACTTGGAGGCAGACCGAGAAAGGTTGCTTTCAGATTCGGGAATTATTCGTAATAAGTTGAAAGTGAATGCGGCAATTCACAATGCCAACAAAATTCTCGAACTCCAACAAAAACATGGTTCTTTTAAAAACTGGTTGGATTTGGAACACCCGAAAACTAGAGAAGAATGGGTAAAACTATTCAAGAAAATCTTCAAGTTTATAGGTGGGGAAATCACGAATGAATTCTTGATGAGTTCAGGTTACTTAAAAGGAGCGCATGAGGAAAGTTGCCCGATTTACAAGAAGGTTTGGTTCTTTGATAAGTTACGTTTAGTTTATACACTAAATAAGGCAGAGATTTTTTGCGTTTTTAGCGCAAAAAATCTCTGAAACTACTTCAAGCGGAGCTTTAAAATCATCAAGCTAAACTCAACCACGGGATTTGTAAAAGAACCGAAAGTTTTAGAGAGTAAGCCGAAGTGGAGGGGATAAAAAAAACAGGCTTTCAGATATTTGGTAGGATTCGGCTATGGTATGGAAACCAGAAAATGCAGATTTAGATTTACAGAATCTTACTTGACGCTCCAAATAAGAACAACCTTAAAGGAAGGCTGTCATTTCAGTAGATACCAAAAAGAAGGAGAGTATTGGCAATTATGTGAATAAAAGAAAGAGTACCAATCCAGAGGCAATGTCTCTACAATATCAACTAGCTTTGCACAAAATGAATTCTTTGGAAGAATACCACACTTTATCCAGATTAGTAATTTAGCCATTATTTTACTGTCTTATATTTGAACTTAATGGCTAAATACTATTTCTGGAAGAGTGAAAATCAATTTTTCCAAATCGTACATCTGAAGTCGTAATCTATTTATGCTCAATCTCCACGACCATTGCCACAACTGATTTTCCTTTGCTTTTGGCTGAGAAGGATACTTTGCTGGAGTTGAATTTCACATCAGATTTACTGACCATGTCATTTGCCAGCACGCTACTCACTCGGTCTTGGAAATTTCCGTAAGTAGATTGAATACGTTTCTTGATGTCATTAATATTTAGTGGCTTTTTGCTGTAGAGAATGCATAAATAATCTCTGCCAATTACCTCATTCATTCTGATGTAGTGCTTCTCGCTCGGAATGGCAACATTGCTTGATTTGTAAGTAAATGCCGCACTGATATTCTTGAAAGGAAAAATCACATCTACATCTCCAGTCAAATCTGAGCCAATCATATAAACAAAAGCGGGTTGGTTATTCGCAAACTGAATTTGGAATTCCGTTCCCGAATATTGTGGAGTGGTAATTCTGTAAACGCCTTGTTGTTTGCCTGCATAATTTTGCAATTTGGCAATCATGGTTGTTCCATCGGTTTTTACCAAGCTCAAGCTGCCCGATAAATCTGGCTCACCCAAATCCTCATCTTTTTTCGAGAAATCATCAATCATTTCGTAGGCTTCACTCGAATTTCTTGAGAAGTCATCGTAACGAACCCATGTGAATCCACCATTTCCCCAATTTGCTCCCCAACTGTTCATAATCTCGAATGCGCCTCCGAACTTATAATCATCATAACCAATAATTGTCATGGCATGCAAACCTCTATCAAGGTCAGGAACTCCATTCCAGAGTTCTTTTGCATTGCTAAATGAACCAAAACATTTCATGGACATAACCACGGGTTTTTTCTCCGAAATACTTTTCTTAATGGCAGAGACATAAGTGTCTCCATATCCATTCAGTCTTTTGTAATCTTGTATTTTATAATTGGCAGCTTTTTGCTTATCTGAATAGCTTGGTTTACGATTGCATTCATAAGGGAAATCACTCAGTCTCGCCACGCCTTGATCTCTCAAAATAGTAAGCGCATCAAAAATATAAGCTCCCCGACTGCAATCTGCTCCTAATTTTGCTTGATTGTAAGCGTAGGAAGGCGAAAATGCCAAACTGGTAATTTTCGCTCTGTCCGTCAGGTTATTTTGGATTGCGTAGGAAATGGTTCTTGCGGCATAAGTGGAAGACCAACCCGTGCAAGAACCTTGGCTTCCTTGGCTTTTCGGGTAAGGAGTATATTTTTTGAGTGAATATTTTGTAGGAACAGACCTGTAATCACGACTCATCAATTGAGCCGAGGCGGGAATTGCTTCATACTTCTCTTTGTCAAAAAGAGCGCCTGTGGCATATTCGTCTTGAGAAAAAGCATTTCCATAAATGCCGAAAAGTAGCAGGAATAAGAGAGAGAGATTACGCATAGAAGTTGAGAGTTTAATGGAGTCTGCAAAATTCTAATCAAGAAATGTACAAAGTTTTAGATTCCCAAGAAATAGGTCTCTAATTAACTAAACATTCACTCGAAAGATGTTATTGTCCTTCAATTCCATAAAAATACTAATAAATTGACTTTTCCTCCATTCTCTTTATTTGTTCTCGAGCCACTTGGGAAACCAGTATTTTCCTTTTCTTCTCCATGTGGAAAGGAACGAGAACGGCTTTGGCAATGGTGGTAATTCGATTGTGTTTATCACTCATCATTTTGCATTCCATCGTGAATCGGTCATCTAAAATTTCGGACACTCTCACGCCAATCCAAATAGTATCGGGGAAAGCAACTGGGAAAATGTATTTACATTCCTGATGTCCCAAAACTACACTCGCTACATCTTCCATCATATTGTAATCCGTTGTTCCCTCTGCCATTTCAATGAAATAAGCTACACGAGCGGCCTCAAACCATTTTATGTAAATTGAATTATTTACAATTCCGGCCGCATCCATTTCGCCCCATTCTACTGTAATTTTTTTTACGGTGGAAAAGCCTTCTAATTCTTCTTTAAAGATTTTATTCTGTGGAATCTGGTCTTTGTCTGTATTCATTTTATTGGAATAATTAGTTTATAGAAATCGGATTGCTCAATGAGCTATGTAATGCAAACATAGTTCTGATAACAAAGCCTGACAAATGCAATTTGTTTGGTAGAGTTTACCAAATACGAATAATAGAACAACTTCCACGCTTTTACGCCAAAAAGCTACACTTGCTGATTTAGGAATTAGAAAGCCTGAGCAAGCTGTAATATTGAACAATCAACAGCGGAAAACTGCTGTTTTAAATCATTTTTCAAATAAAAAACAAACGATGAAAAAGGAAATTAAGAAGATATCGAAAGAAGAAATGAGCAAAGTGAAAGGTGGATTAAAAATAGGAATGGTAATTTGTAAGCCTTCATCTCCAAGACCTTAACTGGAGATGCCCATTCAAGCTTCTGGACTTGGATGGGCATTTATATATAAATGTAGTCTTTCAAACGAGAGGCAATCATATAGCCTGCGTAAAGAGTTGCAAGCAATATGCAAAAGAATCGAAGCTGTTTATTTTGGATAGAGCGAGCCAAAAAAAGAGGGAAACAAGCATAGCAAAACCCTAAAATGTAAGCCAAGGCAGAGTTTATATTGATGTATTTTGTGGCTACTGTATTGATAATCAGAAATAAGATTACCAAAAACAAGGTTTTATCTACTTTGGAGAATGTGTTTTGCATAACTCACAAATATAACTTTTCAAATGTGGAATGTACAAATAAGAATTAGTTAGCGAAGTTCCAAAACCTCGCTAGCTAATTCTTATTTCCAATGAATACTCTATCTAATAATCCAACAAATCTAGATTGTATCTCTTGATGATTTTCTTCAATAAATTGCCATAAATTGGGGAAGTGGCATAACCAACTCCACCATGTTTCGTAGAACCAATTTTATCTGCCCAAGCCTCATAATTCTTTCCATTTGTGAAAAGTGGCGCATAGCGATTGTTATTCACCAAGTAGATTGAGTGCGCTCGAAAACTTGCCCAAGGCGAATTGTAATCCAGAAAACTATCTCGCACTTTGCATTTGTAGAGTATTTTCCCGCCTTTGTTCACTTTATGTTTCGAGAGGATTTTATGGCTGTTGGCTTTCACTTCAGCAACGTTGAAATATTCCGTGGTTTCCATATAGCTAGACTTATTTGTTTTGTCTTTGATACCGAAATAATTATTGTTGATCACTCTTCTGCCATAAGCGGTTTCCAAAGCAGACTGCGCCAATTTGATAGATGCAGGAACGTGGAATTTACCTTGCTCCATCAAAGCCGTAACGATTTTGTTCAGGTCAGTTGTATCAGAAAAATACTCTTTTACATGCGCTTCCATACGTTGCCTATTCAAGACTAGCTCTGTGAAAAGTCCGCTGATTTTACGATTCATTTCCAACATATCATTGCTATAAAGCTGATTGAGCCGAGAAACTTTGTGTTTGATGAGGTATTTTGTAATCATCAACTGCTTCTGGATTTGGAAAGCTTCTCGGTAATTTTGCTGAATGTTTTCCTGATTTTTATTGTACGCATTGAAGTAATCGAGGAAGTAACCCATTACATCTTCCTTGTAATTTTGGCTCGTAAACCACTCATCAAATTTCTCACTCTCCATTTCCATTGCCGAAAGTTTGGCCTGCATTTGCGAATTGCTATGATGCAAATAAGCCACCGAACCAATTACCAAAACGAAAGCAGTCAGAATCGAATACCAAAGTTTATTATTTAGTTTGAAAGAGACGCTTTGCCCGCCCAATCGTAAAGTCATAGGCGTGTTTTGGAATCGGGCAACTCTGGCTTGAGTGAGCAACATAATATTGTTCGCTTTCAAGAAAATATTAATCAGCTTCCGAAGTACAAAATTTATCATAGCAGAAACTGCTACAAAGATATTTCCCACCATCAAACTCCTTCCCGTGGAGTTTTCCAACTCGTCCCAAAGTAGGAAATTGAATATTTCTGGAGTGCTCATTCCCAAGCTGGTTCGCATAGAAAGGTTCTGTTCCAATAAGGAAATGGCGAAATAAACAAAACCGCCAAATGCGAATAATGTAAGTAGCCAAAAATTGCTGTTTGGAATGAATGCAAAACCATTTCTACCAAACCGAAAGCTTACTGAAGATGAGTTGGTTTTCATAATATGAAGTATTTACTGCTAAAGATTAGTTCTTTTGTTACTCTGTTTAGCAAATATATGTCATATTTTTAACCAATAGTAATATTTTTGGCGGTTTTATGCTCAAAAAACAAGCATTTTTATTTTCTCCCTACTTCTCTTACGGTTTGGATTTTGAGATTTGCAGGTTCATCAGAAATGTATTTATCTGATAATGAATAGGATGAATTTGGGATAATGAAGAAAAGAATGAACTTGTTTTTGAAATTCAACACGCTTTAAATAGTTTACAAACTTTGTCTCCAACTGGGGGAAGTTTTAACTTTATGGTTGGAGATATTGGGTTGGATATTTTTTGAAAGCAAAGAAACCCTAGAGATGTTACTGTCTTATCAACTAATTTTATTCATGAGTCTGCTAAAAGAATAACTGTGAGAGCTATAATTGATGATTATCCCTTATTTCGTATTTCATGGAACACATCAACCACAAAAATTGTCAGACAACCACTATTATTTACAGTTGATGCATCGGTTTTGATTCAGTTGCCAAGTGTTAATGAGAGGAGTGTAAAGAATGTTTTCACTTTTTTTATCTGTCATAAAATAGTCCTTGGGACATAAAATTGTCTATTTCTTCTTGAGTAAAACCAAACTCAAGAAGTTCTCTATCGGTAATATTATTGTAACTACTCAGTATCCATTAAATGGTATTCAGAGTTAGCCAGCAGGCAGAAAGCTTGAAAAATGCTTTGTCCTTTCTTTTTAATGGTTTCGGTTATAGACTTTAGGACAGCATAAACCGACTGACCTGTTTTGAACAGTCCAGACACTTTCATTTTTACTTTGAGGTTTCTGATGCTTCTTTCGGAAGCATTATTGTCGGCACTCAACTTTTCTTCATACAGAAAAGGGAAGATGGAACTCCGATGTTTAATCAGTGACCTTTGGAGGGTAGCTGTTTTGGGGGATTTGTCCTTGGAGATGTTCTGGACCAGTAACAGGTTGAGCCTTTCCTCCAGGGCTTGGGGCTTCTGCCCAACAATATTGATGTTGTGTTTGAAAAGTACATTGGTAATTTCCGCCACCACACCAGAAACATTCTTGTGGATATGGAGCAATCTGTGTGCTTTTGTAAAAGTTGGCAACTGCACATTCGGGGCAGTATTTTCGAGTTTAAGCATCCTGATTAGACTTGCTAAGTCTTCATGGTGCGACACTCGCAGACTTGGCAGGTCTTTTTTTGGTAAGCCCCTAAATTGAATGCGGTTCGCACTAAATGGGGCTTTTTAAGTCTTTTACTTTTCCTTCGCCAAACCATTCTTTTGCTTTTTCTATGACAGACTCACTTGGAGAGTTGTAATAAACTGCTAGGTTATTTTTTGCTCTAGTACAACACACATAAAATATTTTCTTTGTCTTTTCTATTATGCTTTCTTTCCCTGATGTATTCTCAAATAAGTGCTTAAAATTATATGAGTTCCATCCTCCATTATCGGCAACAACAAGAACATTTTCGAATTCATTACCCTTTGTTTTATGTTGGGTAGAAAAAGGAGTAAGCCCTTCTACATAGTCATATAATGCTTGAAATTCAGTAAATTCTACCTTCTCGACTTGATTATAGATATAAGAATTTTTTTCCTTAAAACTAATCAAGTCATCCCCTATACAGCAGATTGAATAAGTATTTGCTTCTTCAAGCACCTCTCCAATTGTCTTGTTGCCTACATTTATAAGTTCTTCAATTCTCTGCTTTAAAATTCTTTTACTGTCATTTCTGTAGAATTGCTGATTATAGTCTGTTTTCTGCAAAAACTCATTGTACTTACCATTTTGATACAATCGAATTAGATTCTGTAATTTGTGTAAGTGCCTTATGAGTGGGTCTCTTTTGTTTCCTTTCTTATCTATGTCTTCTGGGCTACGTTTTGTATCATCAATCAATTGGTCTTTGGTAGCATATATTTTCCTTACTTCTGAAAATGGTTTGTCTTTCAATTGTTCATAAAGCACAGCATGCTTAGGATTACTCATAATCTCATTCTTTTTTAAACTATGAATTCTACTTCCTATATTGAAAGTTTCAACTACTGTGTTGAAGCTTTCTTCTTCATTAATTAAAATACCAATTCCTTTATTTTTGTTTGCCTTATGTTTTGTAACAATACTATTCTTCAAACTAATTATTGGGTCTTTGTCATAGATATCCATCAGATTACGAAACTTGCCTTTCGTTGCAATCAAGTTATGTGTTAAATTAAGTTCTTTAGTATTTTTTGTGTCAGTAAAATCCCAACCTAAATATTTTTTAACTAATTCAATGTCCTCAATATCAGAGTAAAGAAAATGTACTTCTCCTTCTTTTACGATTCCGTCTTCCATATTTGGAGCATTTATATCTTCTGATGGATGTTGTACCAATCCATCCAATCTCAATTTGTTAGCTAAATTTATTACAGAGTTTGGGCATCTTCTATTTTGTTGTTTCTGTACTTCTTTAACCTGTTCTTTCTCTACATACTCATCAAGATTCCCAATAGTTCCTGCATAAATAGACTGCATTGAATCTCCAAAAAAGCCAATCACATTCTTTTTGGCTGTTTTATTAAAGTGGTCTAAAAATATTTGTATTACTTCTTTTTGAGTATCTTGGTATTCATCAACAAATATGAATTTGTATTTGTCTTTAACTATATCACAAAGCCTCCCATATTTTTTAAACATAATTTCACTCAAAGAAATTACTTGGTCGTGAGATATGAAGCCCTTTGAAAGTCTGAGATGTTCCCTATATTGTATCTTTTGTATTGTATTTTCAGAGTTTTCCGCATCTTTGAAAAAATCCAAAGTTATCGGCTTTTCAGAATCAATTTTTACTGATTTATTAGCTGGGTCATTCGCTAACTCAACTAAACATTCTTTTATTTCTCTCTGAAAATGCTTGATGTTATCCCACAGAAAATCATGAATCGTAGTTACGTTCAAATTCTTGTGATTTACTCTCTCTTCTATTTCCTTTACAGCAGAATTAGTGTAGGTCATGCAAGCCACTAAAGAACTTGGGTTTTTCTCAATTACTCCTCTGATGGTTTCCACCAAAGTATATGTTTTTCCACTACCAGCTCCTCCACTTAATAGGAAATTCTGCTGATTATCTATGTGATTCAGTATTTGTTCTATTTCTGTCATATCAGTCTTTTTTAAGCCAGTTCAAACCTTCTTGAATATATGCAGGAATTTCCCAGTTGCTAAATTGATTTCCTTTATTATCAGTTTCGCTATTCATTAATATTTCCATAGCAAAAGAGGGCTTTTTAATAATCGCTTTTTCGGAAAAACAAAAATGTTCAATATCGCCATCCTTGTACTGTTTTAGATATTTTGGTTTGAGAGAAGGGAAATTATTATTTTCATCTATCACAAATGCTTTATTTATGGAGAAAAAAGCATCTTCAAAGCTTCGAGCGCAATAACTATTTTCTGTAGTTTGATATACCAATAAGACATTTCCTTCTTTATTTGACACCCATTCTTTCTTTCGGTTCTTGCGCAGTATTTTCCAATCATTTTTTAAATCAAGGTAATAACTAAGATTAGATTTTTTGCCATGAAAGAACTAGAGTTGTTATGTATTGATATTTAGTATTTTATGTTATTTTTGGTCTAGATTCAAAAAAAACTAATTACTAGCATGGTTAC